>JBICHM010000184.1:0-11136 GCA_043101835.1 Phycisphaerales bacterium
GCCCCGAATGCGACGGCCAGGTGTCCTTCACGAGGTCGCCTATGCGCGCTGAGATCGTCGCCTGCGCCGAGTGTCGCGCTGAACTGGAGGTCACCTCCATCGATCCCCTCACCCTCGCCCTCGCCCCCGAGGTGCAGGAAGACTGGGGCGAGTGATCGCCCGCGATCCGGAGGAATCAGCCATGCGCATCGCCATGCTCCACACGCGCGTCCGCGTCGAGGAACGCCTTCTCCTCGAAGCGTTCGACGCGCTGGGGATTCCCGTCGAGCCGATCGATCTCGGAGCGATCGTCTTCGATCTCGACGCCCCGTCTCGCTGGCGCGAGTACGACCTGGTCTTCGACAGGTCGCTCAGCCTCAGCGCGTCGCTGGCGGCGCTGCACTGTCTCGAGTCCTTCGGGGTTCGCTGCGTGAACAGCGCGGGCGGGGTTTCGGTGGCTTCCGACAAGCTCCGCACCTCGCTCGCGCTCGTTCATGCAAGCGTGCCGACGCCGCGCGTCTGCGTCGCGCCCGAACCAGAAAGCGGTCTCGCCGCGGTCGAATCGATCGGCTACCCCGCCGTCCTCAAGCCGACCGTCGGCTCTTGGGGGCGCCTGATGGCGCGCGTGCACGACCGCGACGGCGCCGAGGCGGTGATCGAGCACCGCGCCACCCTCGGCTCCGCCCAGCAGCGCGTCGTCTACGCCCAGGAGCACATCGACAAGCCCGGGCGCGACCTGCGCGTCTTCGTCGTCGGCGGCGAGGCGATCGCCGCCATCTCCCGCACCAGCGCCCACTGGATCACCAACACCGCACGCGCCGGAACCGCCGCGGGCGAGCCCGTCACGCCCGCCATCACCGACATCGCCACCCGAGCTGTCGCCTGCGTCGGCCTGGATCTCGGCGCGGTGGACCTCTTCGAGTGCCCTCGGCGCGGCCTGCTCGTCGGCGAGGTCAACCACTCCATGGAGTTCCGCAACAGCATCGCGACCACCGGCGTCGACATCCCGCGACGCATCGCCGAGCACATCATCGCCATTGCCGAGCAGTCGCGCGCCCGCGTCGAGGTGACGGCGTGACGCGCACCGCCGTCATCGTCGGGGCCAGCGGCTACACAGGCGGCGAACTGCTGCGCATCCTCCTCGCGCACCCCGAGGTGCGCATCACCCAGGCGACCAGCCGCACGCTCGCCGGCCGGCCCGTCCACACCAGCCACCCCAACCTCCGCGCCTGCACCGACCTCGCCTACAGCGCGCCCGACGCCCTCGCCGAGACCGACATCCTCTTCCTCTGCCTGCCCCACGGCGAAGCGGCGAGCTCGATCGACCGCTGGCGCGCGCTCGCCCCGCTCGTCATCGATCTCTCCGCCGACTTCCGTCTGCGCGACGCCGCCGCGTACGCCCGTTGGTACGGCGCGCAGCACCCCGCGCCCGGCGCACTCGCCGAGTCTGTCTACGGCCTCCCGGAAGTCTCGCGCGAGCGCCTGTCCCGCGCCACGCTCATCAGCGGCGTCGGCTGCAACGCAACGGCGATGATCCTCGCCCTCCTCCCGCTCGCGCGCGCCGGACTCATCGACCGCGCCATCTGCGACATCAAGGTCGGCTCCTCAGAAGCCGGCGCCCAGGCCAGCGACGGTTCCCACCACCCCGAACGCAGCGGCGCTGTGCGCACCTACAGCCCCGCCGGCCACCGCCACACCGCCGAGGTCCTCCAGGCCCTCGGCCCCATGGAGCTCGATGTCACCGTCACCGCCATCGAGCGCGTCCGCGGCGTCCTCTGCACCGCCCACATCACACCTGCCCGGCCGCTCACCACAAAAGACCTCTGGCGCGCCTATCGCGATGCCTACGCCGACGAACCCTTCGTCCGCCTCGTCGCCGAGCGCGCCGGTCTGCATCGACTGCCCGACCCCAAGACGCTCGCCGGAACCAACTTCGCCGATGTGGGCTTCGCGCTCGACGAACGCTCGGGGCGCATTGTCGCGCTGTGCGCGATCGACAACCTCGTGAAGGGCGCCGCGGGCTCGGCGGTGCAGTCGATGAACCTCGCGCTCGGCCTCGACGAGCGCGCCGGCCTCGCCTTCCCCGGTCTCCACCCGCTCTGAAACGGACCCCGCCATGCAGGACACCATCGTCATCAAGATCGGCGGCGGCGCGGGCATCGACCCCCGCGCCCTCGCCCCCGAGATCGCCGGCCTCGTGCGCTCCGGCGCGCGGATCGTCATCGTTCATGGTGGCTCGCACGAGACCAACGAACTCGCCGCACGCCTCAGGACGCCCCCGAGGTTCCTCACCAGCCCCGGCGGCCACACCAGCCGGCGCACCGACGACGAAGCGCTCGACATCTTCTGCATGGCCTACTGCGGGCGCATCAACACGCGCTTCGTCGAACGCCTGCGCTCCCTCGGCGTCGACGCCCTCGGGCTCTCCGGCGTCGACGGCGCCCTCTGGCGCGCCGTGCGCAAGGACGCCATCCGCGCCGTCGAGGACGGGCGCACCGTCCTGATCCGCGATGACCTCACCGGGCGCGTCGAGTCGGTGGACGCCGACCTGCTCCGCCTCCTCCTCGACGCCGGGCGCACCCCCGTCCTCTCGCCCCCGGCGATCACAGCCGACGGCGTCGCCGTGAATGTGGACGCCGACCGCGCCGCCGCGATGACCGCCGGCGCCCTCGGCGCGTCCACGCTCCTCCTGCTCAGCAATGTGCCCGGCGTGCTGGCGGATCCCGATGATCCCTCGTCGATCATCGCAAGCGCCCACGATCTCGACGCCGTCCGCGCCGCCGCGCGCGGGCGCATGAAGAACAAGGTGCTCGGCGCCGAGGAAGCGCTCCGCGCCGGTGTCGGGCGCATCGTCATCGGGTCGGCGCAGCGGCCGGACGCCATCCGCCGCGCTCTCGCCGGCGCCGGCACCGTCTTCGAAGGAGCGCTCGCGTGATCGGCGACGACGCCTGCGTGCGGTTCCTCGTCGATCTCGTCGCGACGCCCAGCGTCTCCGGGCGCGAACGCGTGGCGGCGGAGGTCTTCTGCCGCACCGCCGCCCACTTCGGTCTCGAGCCCTGGATCGATGACGCCGGCAACGCCTGCGCACGCCGGGGCGATCCGCACGCCGACCCCATCGTCCTCCTCGGTCACACCGACACCGTCCCCGGCGACATCCCCGTGCGCCTCGAGGGCGACACCCTCCACGGGCGCGGCAGCGTCGACGCCAAGGGCCCGCTCGTCGCGTTCCTTTGCGCCGCCGCCCGCGCGCAGATTCCCGACGGCTGTGCGCTCCTCGTCGTCGGCGCCGTGGGGGAGGAGACGCCCCGTTCCCCCGGCGCGCGATTTCTGCGCGACCGCCTCCGCCCGCGCGCCTGCATCATCGGCGAGCCCAGCGGGTGGGACGGCGTGACCCTCGGGTACAAGGGCCGTCTGCTCGCCCGCGCGCAGTGCACGCAACCCTGCGGCCACAGCGCCGGCCCGCGCGGCTCCGCGCTCGACACCCTCCTCGACTGGGCCGCGCACGAACGCGCCGTCGCGCGCACCGCCACCGCCGACGCCGGCCCCTTCGACGCCCTCCAGTGCACCGCGCGCGATGCGCGGACGACCTCAGATGGCCTCGCCGACACCGCCGCGCTCACGATCGGCTACCGCCTGCCCCCGGGCATCGATCCCGATGACCTCGAGCGCGATCTTCGCGCAGGCGCGCCCGCCGGCGTTGAGATCACCTTCGAAGGCCACGAGCGCGCATTCGTCACGGCGCGCACCGATCCGGTCGTCCGCGCGCTCTCGATCGCCATCGCGCAGGCCGGCGCCCGCCCGCGCCACCTGAAGAAGACCGGCACGAGCGACATGAACGTGGTCGCCCCGACCTGGCGATGCCCCATCGCCGCCTACGGCCCCGGCGACAGCGCGCTCGATCACACGCCGGAGGAGCGGTTGTCGGTGGGGGAGTTTCTTCGATCGATCGGCGTGGTGCAGCAAGCCATCGAGACGCTTGCGTGCGAGCCTGCGCCAGCCGCGTGCTAGGCCGGCGAAAAGCGGAGAGGGGGGGATTCGAACCCCCGATACGGGAAACCCGTATACGGCATTTCCAGTGCCGCTCCTTCAGCCACTCGGACACCTCTCCGGAGGTCCGGGCGACCGAGTCCTCGGCCGGCCGGAAGGCGGAAGGGTAGCCGCTGGGCCCGGTTCTGTCAGCGTCTGGTCACCCTCACGCCGCCCGTCGGACGCCCTCGGCGAGGGCCGCGCCCGCTTCGGCGCGCGTCAGCGGGCGCGAGAGCCCGTGCCCCTGCCCCATCTCGCACGCCAGCGAGCGCAGGAGCTCCCACTGCGACTCGTCCCGCACCCCCTCGGCCACCGTCGGGAGGCCGAACCTGTGGGCGAGCGACACGATCGTCTGCAGCATCGCGCGGTCGGTCTCGGGGTCGGCCGAGTCGGCGAGGAACGACCGGTCGATCTTTACCACATCCACCACGCCGTCGCGCAGCACGCGCAGCGACGAGGCGCCCGCGCCGAAGTTGTCCACCGCGATCCGCACACCGGTGTCGCGCAGCGCCCGCAAGGCGCCGCGCACATCAGCGCGCGTCTCGGCAAGCACCGATTCCTCGATCTCCAGCACCAGCGACGCGGCATCGACACCGGCCTCCGCGATCGTTTGCGCGAGCGCAGGCGCGGTGCCCGGATGGAACACCTCGCGCGATGAGCACTTCACCGTGACGAACCCGCCCTCGGGCAGCAGTTCGCTCCATTCGCGCAGGCACGAGGCCCCCTCGCTGACCGCACGCGCCCCGATGTCGCCGATCAGCCCCGAGTCGATGGCCACCGGGATGAACTCGCGCGGCGTGACCGCATCACCCGGCCAGCGCGCCAGGGTCTCGAAGCCCACGATCGCCCCGTCGCTGACGCGATAGATCGGCAGGAACGCGAACTCCAGCCGGTCCTCGCCCAGGATCTTCCGCAAGTCCTGCTCGATCACCAGCCGGCGCTGGGCCTGCGCCCTCGCCTCATCTGTCACGGCCACCACGCGATTGCGCCCGCCGGCCTTGGCCTGGTACATCGCCCCGTCGGCGTCGCGCAGCAGGTCCGCCGCCTTCGGATCGCCGTCCCCGGAGAACGCCGCGCCGATGCTCGCCGTCGAGACGATCGGCACACCCTCGATCCGGTGCGCCTCACCGAAGACGGTCAGCAGGCGCTCGGCGACCGCGACGGCAGTCTCGATCGAATCGATGTTGCGCAGCAGAATCGCAAACTCATCGCCGCCCAGGCGCGCCGCCACCTCCTCCGGCTGGATCGCCCGCCGGATGCGATCGGCGATCGACTGCAGCAGCGCATCGCCGGCGTGGTGGCCAAGGCTGTCGTTGACGATCTTGAAGCGATCGAAGTCGAGGTAGAGCAGCGCGAACCGCTCGGCCGGATCACGCCGCGCCCGCAGCAGCGCGCGCTCCAGCTGCTGCGTGAAACTCGCCCGATTGCGGAGATCCGTCAGCGGATCGAACTCCGCGAGACGGCGCAGGGCGTCCTCCGTGCGCTTCAGGCGCGTGATGTCGGTCGCGACGATGAGGATGCGCTCGATGTCGCCGCTCGGCCCGCGCACCGGGACCTTGTCCGTCGACATCCATCGCTCATCGAGCGGGCCGAAGCGGACGCGCTCGATGATGCCCCGCTTCGGCACGCCCGTGCGCACCACCTCCGCGTCGTCGCGCACGTACGCCGCGGCCTCGCCGGGGTGCGCATCGGCCGTCTCCATCCCTTCGATCTCGTCGGTGGAGAGCTGCATCGCTTCGGCGACGGCGCGGTTCGTGCGGATGATGCGGCTCTCGGCGTCCTTGTACCAGATGAGGCTCGGCACCGTGTCGAGGATCGTCTGCAGCTCGCGCTGCGCCTCGAGCACGCGCGCCTCGGCTGCCTTCGATTCGGTGATGTCCGCGAAGCCCACCGCGAAGCCGTCGCCCGTCTTCACTGCGCTGATGCGGAACCACGAGTCAATGCCGTCGTGCCGGTAGTGGTGCTCGAACTGCGCCGGCTGGCTCGTCTCGACGACGCGCCGGTACCGATCGAACGGCCCATCCGCCTTGTTCCCGGGCAGTTCTTCGAGCATGAGGCGCCCGAGCAGATCCACAGGCGATCTGCCGACGATCTCGCCGGCGGCCGGGTTCATGAGCGTCCACCGGAAGTCGACGATCGCATCGCGCTCGTCGCGCACCGACTCGAAGGCCATGACGCCGTCGATCGAGGAGTGCAGCACCGCGCCCAGCTCTTCGCGGGCGCGCGCCGTCTCGCGTCGCGAATGCTCGCGCGCCAGCTCCGAGCCCGCCCACGCCGCGGCGAAGCGCACGAAGTCCAGCTCCTCCTCGCTGATCGGCCGGTCCCGCCTGGTGCGCCGCGAAAAGTTCAATGTCCCGTACAGGCGCCCGCTCACCATCACCGGTGCGCCGACGTACGCCTCGAGTTGAAAATCTTCGAACGCCGGATGGCCCTCCCAGTCGCTGCCGGTCGCCTCGTGGAATCCCACCGCGTCGTTCGATCGCACCGTCTCGCGGCAGTAGGTCCGGCCGAGCGGGTATGTCGCGCCGTGCTCGACCTCGAGGTCGCTCATCGGGACCGTCGCGCGCACGCAATAGGTGTCGCCCTGGATCTCGGCGAGGATGCCAAGCTCCATGTCCAGCTCGCGGCAGCCGCGCAGCAGGATCCGCTCGATCTGATCGTCGAAGTCCAGCTCCGACGAGACGGTCACATCGAGCAGTTGGCGAAGCAGATGGGCCGAATGGGGCATAGCTCTCTCGCGCATGGGTGGAGGTCGTGGATATCGGTCGCCGCGACCCGCCCCTTGGGCCCGATCACCCGCTATGAGGGAATCGTCAAGATGCGGCGGCTGCCTGTCGGCGGTCTTGCGCGAGGGCGGCGCGCTGCGCACGGTCTACCATCGACTCGGACGATCGAATCCCCCGGGACGCGCCATACGCGCGACGCCCACCCGCGAAATCCATGCCCCGCCGACCGAAGAACCACCGACCCGACCTCAACGCCCTCCTCGTCGTGGACAAGCCCGTCGGCCCCACGTCGATGGATGTCTGTCGCGTCGTCCGGCGCCTGACCGGCGGCGCCAAGGTCGGCCACGCGGGCACGCTCGACCCTCTCGCCAGCGGCGTCCTGATTCTCTGCCTCGGCAGCGCTACCAAGTCCATCGACGCCCTTATGGCCACCGAGAAGCGCTACCGCGCCGCGGTGGACCTCGCCGCCTTCAGCGCCACCGACGACCTCGAGGGCGCGCGCGAGCCGGTGGCCGTTGAAACCCCCCCGACCCTGGAGGAGATCGAGCGCGCCTGCCGCGCGTTCGAAGGCGTTATTCAGCAGCGTCCGCCGACGCACTCGGCGGTGCATGTCGACGGCCAGCGCGCCTACCGCCTTGCGCGCGACGCCGCACGGGAGGGCGGCGTCGTCGAACGGCCGCCCGCGCGACCGGTGACCATCCACGCAGTCCGCGTCGTCGCCTACGCCTGGCCCGCCCTCGAACTCGACATCCGCTGCGGCAAGGGCACGTACATCCGGAGCCTCGCGCGCGACCTCGGCGAGGCCCTCGGGACCGGCGGCATGCTCACCGCCCTTCGGCGCACCGCCGTCGGCGAATACACCGCCGATGAGGCCACCCCGCTCGACCGCCTGCCCGACCGGATCGAGCCGCACGACCTGCGCCCGGCGCCCGGGAGCATCTCGCAGCCGGTGGAACACGAACACGCTCCCGGCGGTTCACCCCACGCGGGGTAGTCGCGCCGATTTCCTCACGGGGAGCCACCCATGCGAATCATGACCACGCTTGCGATCCTCGGCGCCGTCGGCCTTTTCGGCGTGCTGCTTCTTGCCGCCCGCCATGCGAGTCTGAACGGCCCTCTCGCCCAACTGACGAGCGACCCCATGACCACGACCCACCAGCCTGGCACGCCCCGCTACAGCAAGAGCGGGCACGACATCACGCCCCTCACCCAGGAGCGCATCGACGAACTCGCGAAGCACCTCACCGACGAGGAACGCGCCATTCTCCTCAAGAAGGGCACCGAGCCCGCGTTCTGCGGCAACCTGCTCGACAACAAGACCGAGGGCGTCTACGTCTGCAACCTCTGCGACCTGCCGCTTTTCTCGAGCGACTCGAAGTTCACCAGCGGCACCGGCTGGCCGTCCTTCTTCAAGCCCGTCGATCCCGACCACATCGCCTACGAGCGCGACATGTCCTACGGCATGGTCCGCACCGAGATCCTCTGCGCCCGCTGCACCGGCCACCTCGGCCATGTCTTCGAGGACGGCCCGAAGCCCACCGGCCTGCGCTACTGCCTGAACAGCGCATCGCTCCAGTTCTACGCGAAGGGCGATGACCTCCCCGAGGCTGCACAGCCGCTCGAGACGAGCGTCGCATACTTCGCCGGCGGCTGCTTCTGGGGCGTCGAGCACCACCTGCAGGAGACCCCCGGCGTCATCAGCGTCGTCAGCGGCTACCAGAATGGAAACACCGAGAACCCGACCTATCGCGAGGTGTGCACCGGCACGACCGGCCACGCCGAGAGCGTGCAGGTGACCTTCGACCCGTCGAGAGTCACCTATCGCGAACTCCTCGAGCGTTTCTTCTGGATCCACGACCCGCGCCAACTCAACCGCCAGGGCCCCGACATCGGCACGCAGTACCGCAGCGCGGTCTTCGCCGCCGACGAGAAGCAGCTGGAAGAGGCGAAGGCGTTCGTGAAGGAGATCGAGAGCCAGCCCCGCTTCGAGGGCCGGCCCATCGTCACCGAGATCGCGATGGCCGACACCTTCTGGCCCGCCGAGGAATACCACCAGGACTACCACGACAAGAACGGCGGCTATTGCCCGCTGCCGCCGTGGGCGCGCTGAGGGCATTCCCACTCGCGGCGGCGCCTCCACGTGTCGCGCTCCGACCTAGCCTCCTCTGCGGCGCACCAGCTCGTACGCCGCAGAGGAGGCTTCTTCATGCGCATGCTGCTCGTTGTGCTGTCCGCGCTTGTCTGGTCCGGGTCCGCTGCGCACGGCGCGACCGACGACGCAACGCGCAGCGCCGTACTCGAAGCGCTCGATGACGAGCGCCGTGCGATCGCCTTTTACGAGGCGGTGATGACCGTCCACGGTGAGCGCAGGCCGTTCTCCAACATCGTCGATGCGGAGCGCCGCCACGCCGCGGTGCTCCTCGCGCTGTGCGACGACCTCAAGATCGATCCCCCGGCCGACCGCTGGGCGGACGCGCGGTTTGATGTGCCCGCGCGTTTCGACGACGCCTGCGACGCCAGCGCGGCCGCTGAGGTCGAGAACGTCGCGATGTACGGCCGCATTATGCTGTCGACCAACGACGACCGCGTCCTCCGCATCTTCGAACGCCTCCGCGCCGCCTCCGAGGAGCGCCACCTCCCCGCCTTCCGGCGCCACGGCGGCGGGTGGGAAGCCGTCGCGCCCGACGACCTGACCGAGCCGCAACGCCGGCAGCTCGCCGCCGCCAACGCGGCGCGCGAGGCGATGTTTCAGCGCCTGCTCGCGACGCTGACCGACGAGATCCAGCGCAGCGGCGTCGCCGGCGCCATCGGCGTCTGCCAGACCGAGGCGCCGCGCATCGCAGCGGTAGTGGGGGAGGATCACGCCGTCGCCATCGGGCGCACAGCCACGCGCCTCCGCAACCCGGAGAACACGCCGCCCGCATGGGCCGTCAGCCTGCTGCAGACGCCGCCCGATGCGCCGCGGCAGGTCGTCGCCGATGACGGGCGCCTCGGCGCCCTGCACCCGATCTTCCTCATGCCCGCCTGCGTGCAATGCCACGGCGATGCAGGCGACCTCGCGCCTGGCGTCGCCGCAGCGCTCGCACAGCGATACCCGAACGATGAGGCGACCGGCTTCACCGTCGGCGACCTCCGCGGCTGGTTCTGGGTGCAGGTCCCGGCCAGATAGGGCAACTTCGGGCCGCCGCGTCAGGACAGTTGCCCGACCAGCAGCGTGTACCCATCCGGGTCTTCCACGCGCATCTCGCCCTGCGGCATGTGACCGGGATGCGTTATCGAGCACACAACCCCCGCGCCGTCGTTGGCGATGTGCCCGCCGTGGTACGGCCCATGATCGCGCAGCCCGGCCTCCAGCAGACGCTCACGCAGCGCGACCAGGTCGTCGGCGTACAGATAGAAAAGCACCGCCTGCTGCGCCGGGTCCACCGGCGCGCTCGCCTTGGCGAACATCATGTGCATCGGCGCCGGCCCCATCTCGGCCCAGATCAGTTCGTCATCGCGGCGCATCGTCTCACCGACGCGCAGCCCGAGACGCTGATAGAAGCGGATCGACCGCTCGACATCAGCGACATGGACAAAGGGCGTGACTCGGGTGACGGCGCCGGGCATGGCGGGGTGTACCGGTGGCGTTGATCTGGGCGGCGGCCCGAATGGCGCCGGACCACCTGATCCCCGGTCCCTGCGCCCAAAAACGAACAAGGCCCGCCTCCGAAGAGACGGGCCTTGTGTGTGTATCAAGAAACAGTCGGGAAGGCTTTGCCCGTCGTTGCCGGCGGGCTATCCACCTCCTCTTGCGAGGCTGGCGGACGAGAGTGCGCTGACGAACCAGTCGCGGATCGCTCCGCGGTGCTGGTCTAAGGAAATCCCTTAGAAAGGAGGTGATCCAGCCGCAGGTTCTCCTACGGCTACCTTGTTACGACTTCGTCCCAGTCACCGAGCTCGCCGTAGGCACCCCTGAGATGAGGCGACTTCGGGCGCTCCCGGCTTCCATGACGTGACGGGCGGTGTGTACAAGGCTCAGGGACACATTCACCGGAGCGTAGCTGATCTCCGATTACTAGCGATTCCGACTTCATGCAGGCGAATTGCAGCCTGCAATCCGAACTGGGGCGCACTTTTTGCGATTTGCTCCGCCTCGCGGCATCGCGTCGCTTTGTATGCGCCATTGTAGCACGTTTGCAGCCCAGGACATAAAGGCCATGATGACTTGACGTCATCCCCACCTTCCTCCGGTTTGACACCGGCAGTCTCGCTAGAGTCCCCGACATGACTCGCTGGCAACTAGCGACAAGGGTTGCGCTCGTTAAGGGACTTAACCCGACACTTCACAGCACGAGCTGACGACAGCCATGCAGCACCTGTGCATGTTCCACGGCAAGCCGCGTTACTCTGCTTTCACAGAGCT
>JBICHM010000185.1:0-6335 GCA_043101835.1 Phycisphaerales bacterium
GCGCGCCTGATCGCCGAGTGCAACGCCCTGCCCGGCGACCCCGGCTTCATCACCGCGACCTACTGCGAGGATGCCCGTTTTTTCACGCCCGCGAACGGCGCACGCATCGACGCCATCCGCGCGCACATCGGCGATCTCGACCTCGAGCCCGACCTCGAAGCCGTGCTGCTCACCGCGCTGCTCGAAGGCGCCGATCGCGTGGACTCCACCACCGGCGTGCAGATGGCGTATCTCAAGCAGTGGGCGCCGCGCGCGCTGCGCCCCCTCGAACTGCGCATGCCCGATGTCCTCCCACGCGCGGCCGCGGGCAGGGGGGAGGCGCGTCAGGCCGACGCCCTCGACGCCGTCCGCGGCGCCAATGTCGATCTGCTCTATCTCGATCCCCCGTACAACCAGCATTCGTACCTCGGCAACTACCACATCTGGGAAACGATCACCCTCGGCGACCGGCCCGAGACCTACGGCGTCGCAAAGAAGCGCATCGACTGCCGCGAGCGCAAGAGCGACTTCAACAGCCGCCCGAAGATCGCCGGCGCCATGCGCAGCCTGCTCGCGAGCGCAACGGCGCGCGTCCTCGTCGTCTCGCTTAGCGATGAGGGCTACCTCGCGCGCGAAGAACTCGAGGCCATGCTCGCCGAGCGTTGGGCCTTCGGCGCAATGGCCTTTGACTACAAGCGCTATGTCGGGGCTCAGATCGGCGTGCACAACCCGAAGGGCGAGCGCGTCGGCGCCCCCGGTCGGTTGCGCAACACCGAGTTCCTCTATGTCGCCTCGAAAGATGCAGCGCTCGTCGAGGCGGCTGTCGGCAAGGCTCAGTTGTCGCCGGCCTCCGTGTAGCCTCGCAGCACGCTGTACCGCTGCACCTGCGCGGGCGTCAGGATCGAAAGCATCTCGGCGTGCGCGACGATGTGCTCGCGCGCAAGCAGGCGCCATGCGTCCGCGGCGTCATCGAGCGCTCTGGCCACCTCGTCCTCGATCACGCGCGGGTGGGACTGCATGACTTCCCCCACGCGGCGCTCGGCGTCGAGCACCCGCTGCCCGGCAGGAATCGCCCGATCGCGCATCCGCTCGTACGCCCGCTGCGTCCTGTCGCGCTGCTCGTCGGTCAGTTCGAGATCGTCCGCCAGTTCGAGCACGTGCTTCGGTCCGGGGAGGCCGTGCAGTTCGGCCGGCTTCGCGAGGCCCAGCCCAGCCGCGGCGCCGAGGCCTCGGATCTGCGCCGGTGTCAGGTGCCTGAGCAGGGGGTCGCCGACGCCCGCATGCTCGGTGGCATAGTCCGACCGCTGCTGCGCCTGGGCAGCGGCGCCGGTCGCCAGCCACGCGCCCGCCATCGTCGCCAGCCCGATGCACACGCCGCCGAGAATCGTCGTCGTCTTCATGGATTCCGCCCTTTGTCCCCACGGGGCCTGGTGGGAGGATGTACCGGTCTCCGCCCGGCAGGATGACCGATTCCCGCCACACGACGACCGGCCGGCGGCGCCAGTGGGGTGGGGAGGTCCCGAACCGCCCCCAATCCCATGCGAATCACCTTCCGGAGCCCCATCACCATGCCCACCACCCTCGCCCGACGCACGCTCGTCGCCGGCGCCCTCCTCGGCGCCGTGCTCACCGGCTCGACCGCCCCGGCCCAGAACTTCCAGCCCGTCCGCGCCGTCGTGACCGCCGACGAGAACGCCGCCCTCCGCTACTGGCGCGCCTTCGCCCTCATGGACGAAGACCTGCGCACGCTCATCGGCGAGGAGACCGCGACCCTCGCCGACCCTACCTTCGACGCCTCCCCTGAACTGCGCAAGGCCGTCGGCGACGCCTCGAATGTAATCGACCAGCTCACCCTCGGCGCCTCGATGGCGCAGTGCGACTTCGGCATCGACCGCGACCTTGGCGTCGAGGCCCTCCTACCGCACCTCTCGCCGATGCGCACCGCGTCGCGCCTGCTGATGGCCGATGCGCGCCTCCATATCGAGATCGGTGATGGCGCCACCGCCGCCTCGCGCATCGCCACCGCGCTGCGCCTCAGTGCGCACGCGACCTACGACGATCTGGTCATCTCTTCGCTCGTCGGCGTCGCGATGTACTCGCAGGTGAAGACGGTTACGGAGCGCCTGCTCGTCAACGCTGAGCTCGACGCCGCCGAGCGCGCGACCATCCGGCGCGCCCTCGCGGCCTTCCCCGCCGCCGACCCATTCCGCGCCGAAGCCGCGCTCCGCAGCGAGGCCGTCGTCATGGTGGACTGGCTGCGCACCACGCTGAAGTCCGACGCCGGCCTCGAGAAGGTCCGCGACTCGATGGACCTCGGCGACGGCTCGACCGACCTCGGCGCGTTCGCCGCCCTCGACGCCCAGGCCCTCCAGTCGCATGTGGACCTGCTCCGCGCCGCGTACGGGCAGCTCGTCGCCGCCTGGGACGCCGCCGACCCGCCCGCCGCGATGCGGAAGGTGAACGAGGAAGTCGCCAGCGGCGCCTTCGGCGCCATCGCCCCCATCATGCTGCCCGCCCTCGACCGCTACTACCAGAATGTGAAGAAGGCCGAGGCGGACCTGGCGTCCTTCCGGGAGCGCCTGGCCGAATGAGCGGGAAGGCGAGCGATCTCCGCACACTCCTCCGCGCATTCCGCGCCGGCGACGACACGGGCGCCCGGCGGTTCTACGCGCTCCTCGCCCCCGGTCTCACCCTCTTCGCGCGCACGATCTGCCGCGACGATGCGCTCGCTGACGACTGCGTGCAGGGCGCCTTCCTCCGCGCCCTGCGCGCGCCCTTCTGGAAAGTGCGCGGCGTTGACGACCCCCGCGCCTGGATGGCGTCGCTCGTGCGCTCTGAGGCGCTCACGATGCAACGGACCCGGCGACGCGCCGCGGCGCGCGACGCCGCGGCCTCCAACGGGCGCCTCCACGAATCACGCTTCGCCCCGGCCGACCCCGCGCTCCGCGACGCCGTCGCCGACCTGCCCGACGACCTGCGCGAGATCGTGATCCTCAAGCATCTCTGCGGCCTCACCTTCGACCAGGCCGCGAGCGTCCTCGACGAGAACCGCAACACGCTGGCCGCGAGGCACCGCCGGGCGATCGAACGCCTGCGCGCCGCGCTCAGCCCGGCCCACGACGCGTCCACACGGGAGGGCATCCGCCATGCGCCCCACGCCTGATTCGCCCGCCGCCCGCCTCGAACAGTCGCTCGACGCCTGGGGGCGCGCCGCCGGCCACGGCGCCGAGGCGTCGATGCCGACGCCCCTCGCCGGCGCGGTGACGGCGCGCCGTCGCATGCGAGCCGTGCAGCGCGCCGGCGCGGTCGGGTCGATCGCCATCGTGGCGCTCGTCGTCGGCGCGATGCTCTTCCCGGCGCAGCAGGCGCCCTCCGTCGTTGACACCGACCGCCCGTCGCGCGCCGGCGCCGCCTCGGCGCGACTCTTCGACCTCCAGCGCGCCAACCCCGCGCTCGATCCCGATGACCTGCGCCTGCCCGAGACCTCCTTCGGCGGCGTGCGCGAATCGCTCGGCCTCCGACCCTACGAGCCCGTCGGCCCCCCGCCCGACGCCCAGTCGCTCGATGCGCAGGAGCAGCGCGCAGAAGAAGAGCCGCCGACGCCGCGCTGACGCGACACCGGCGGCTCCCCTGGAACGGAATCTGACGTCAGCGCTCCGGCTCACTCCGGCTTCTTCGGCCGTCGCTTCCCCTCGGCGTGGTCCTTCACATCGAGCAGCTGCTTCGCCCAGAAGTCTTCATAGGGCGTGATCCAGCGTTCGTAGATGCGCCGGATCGGCGCGGCGTTGAGTCGGTTGATCCGCTTGCGCCCCTCCGGCCGGACGAGGATCAGCCCGGCGCTCCTGAGCACCTCCATGTGCTTGAGCACGCCGAAGCGCGTCATAGCGGGGAACGACTCGACGATCGCGGTCGTGGTCCGTGGGCCGCCCCGGAGGAGGTCCAGGATCGCGCGTCGGGTGGGGTCCGCCAGCGCCTTCCACACGATGTCGAGATCGTCGGCCTTCGTCATCACGCGTCATCCATGACGGCGCCCGCAGTCAGAACATCACCGGCGCCATGCCGAGCGCTGCGCGCACGCTCGCGACCTGCCCGGCGTGGAACATCTCGTGGGCGCCGAGCGAGTGCAGCGTTGTGATGACATCCGGTGCGAAGGGCCGCAGGTCCTCTGGCGTCGCGGCGTAGAGGGCCTCGCCCTCGAGCGACTCCGCCCAGCGCACCAGCGCCCTGCGCGTCGCGTCGAGCGCATCGACCATCTCAGCGCGATCCGGGTACGCGCCCGGATCGTCGAAGACCTTCGAGCCGCCCGCGAAGAGTTCATCGAACCCCCGCGGCAGCGCGGGCGCTCTGCCGCCCATCGCGTTGAGGATGAAGGCGTCCGTCGAGGCGATGTGCCCCATCACCCACATCGCGTGGTTGCCGGCGCCGCCGGCGCGGACGAAGAGCGCATCGTCCGGCACGCCAGCGAGGATGCCCTCGTGGAACCGGCGCACCCAGGCGAGTCGATCAAGCGCGATCGCGCGCGCATCGGTGTGCTCACTGACCTTCTGCATGGCTGCGCACTCCTTCCATCATGTGACGCCATCCCGTCGTCACCCCCTCGGCGTGCTCGGGCTGCACGGCCCCGATCGCCTGGTGACGCAGCGACAGCGTCGTCGCGCCGCCCTCGCGCACCACCCGGAACTGGATGTGCGAGAGCGCGGCGTACGACATGAACATCGGGCCGACGATCTCCAGCAGCCCCGGACGCTTGATCACCTGCACATGACCCCAGAAGTGCCCGTTGTCGCCGCCGAGGTCGCGCCACCACCGCCCGCCGGGGCGGGCCTCGAGACGCATGTCCATCGAATCGCCGTCGGGCGTCGTCATGCCATCGCTGAGAATGTGCAGCAGCGATTCGAACACCCGCTCCGGTGGCGCATCGATCGCCAACTCCTGGTCCACATCGAGGGCCAGCGCCATCGTCTGTGTCGCCATCGAATCAACTCCTTCCCGCCCGGAGGCCCCGGGCCCAATAGGTGAGTAAATAATCACATATAAAGCCGGTCGGGTCAAGGGCGGGCCTGCCGAAATCCGCGCCGAGGGCGGGGGGTCAGAACCGGAAGGTCCACCCCACCTTGATCGTGATGTCGGTGGTGTCGTCCTGGGTTGACTGGTCGTCGAGCTGGAAGCCCTGGTTGAGGACGATGAATATGTCGTTCCCGGGCTGCACGATCCAGCGCAGGCGGCTGTTCAGTCCCAGCGAGTCCGACACGTTGTCGTACTGCACGAGGTTGCTCCACGACACGCTCGGGCTGAAGGCGATGTCGAGGCGCCCGCGCCCGATGTGCGTCGTGAAGGCGCCCTCCACGAGGTCCACATCGTTGCGGATGTACTCGAGGTCCACGTTCACGCGCGACGAGGGGCGCCAGGTCAGGCCGGCCTCGTAGTCGGTGCGCGTGCCGTCGTAGAAATCGCCGAGCGTGACGCCCAGCGACGCGGCCAGCGGCCGGTTGCCGCTGGAGTTCAGGCTGAAGCCGTAGCGATCGAAGTCGTACGCCCCCGGCGGGATGACGACGTCCTCGAAGATCTCGAAGTCCTCGAAGAGTCGCTCGCGCTGCGGGCTGTAGAAGGCGCGGACGCGGTCCCCGGCGTTGTTCTCGATCTCGAACTCGGGCGTCTGCAGGTCGCTCGAGACGGTCGTGTTGTCCAGATCGGTGTTCAGGCCGAAGCGCGCGCTCAGGTCGATGCGCCGGATGACGCTGTCGGTCGGACGCCAGCGCTTGCGGATGTTGCCGAAGTACTCGCGATCGGCGCGCCGGCTGACGAAGCCCAGCGCAGGGTTGAACCCGGCGTCGGTCTGGTTGCCGCCGAGCTGGAAGGACCAGTCGTCGTTGGGGTACTCGATGCGTCCACCGAAGCTGGCGCCGTCGCCGCCGTCGGGCGCATCGGAGCCGCTGGTCCACGACTGCATGTAGAATGCGTTCGCCGAGAGCGCGTTCTCACTCCCGTTGAGCGACGGGTCGAGGAAGTCGAAGTCGACGCCGACGACCGTGTTGTCGCCGTTGGTCGCCGGATCGCCGTTCGTGGCGATGAAGCCGACGCCCGCCTCCTCACTCAGTGCATAGCGGGCGCGCGCCACGCCCAGGTTCTTGTCGCCGACGAGCGGGTCGTCCTTCATCTGCACATCGAGGACGCCGAACGTCCAGTCGTCGGTGCGCCCGGTGAGCTTCAGGCCGGCGAGGATGTCCTTCTCCTGCCCGTTCACGATGCCGATTCGCCGGCTGAAGTAGGGCTTGGGCGAGCGCCGCACGCCGCCGAACTCGAAGATGCCCGCATCTTCGAGGAAGAAGTCTCGCTTCTCCGGGAAGAACAGCGGG
>JBICHM010000186.1:0-27593 GCA_043101835.1 Phycisphaerales bacterium
GCCAGAGCAATGACCGCAACCGCCCGACGCATCGGGCGTACAGCAGACCGGGCGACGACGACGCCGTCCATTCCCGGGGGAATACTTATGCGCATCGTGTCCACCGTTTTGTGCATCGCCCTGCTGGCCCTCCCCGCCTGCGCATCGCGCTCTCCGGGAATCGGGGCCGATGTCATCGTCTACGAGAGCGGCCTCGAACGCATCGAATACATCGACGGCGTCGGCGCAGTCGACGGCATGTGGCGCGACGGCGAAGTCGTCATCGCCGGCGCCCCGAGCGCGCTGGAACTGCAGGGGCTCATCCAGGCCTTCGGCATCGTGCGCGTCGTGAACCTCGCGCCGCGTGGCTACGTGGAGCGCATGGTCGACTACGACGAGGCCGCCATCGTCGCGTCCCTCGGCGCCGAGTACATCTGGCTGCCGATGGCGCCGGGGCAGCTGCAGAATCCGGCGCGCGCCGACGAGGTGGGGGAGGCGCTCGTCGGCGCCGGCGGGCCGATCCTCCTGCACAGCGCGTGGCTCGGCGACGCCGCCGCCCATTGGTGGGCGCTTGCAGTGCGCATGGGGCAGATGAACCCCGTCGGCGCCTGCGAGTACTACCTGCAGATGGTCGACGGCGTGCAGATCTTCCCGATCGAGGGGTACACCGATTCGTTCCTCGTCCCCCGGCGCGTCTCCAGCGGCGTGCACCTGACTCTCGCCCAGTCCCCCCCGTCGCCGATGGTCATCCCCCTCGCGGAGGCGCCCGTCGGCGCGCTCGAGGAGATTCCCGACACCGAGGGCGTGCGAGGCTTCGCCCTCGACGGTCGCTTCGCCGTCGGCGGCCAGCCCGACGAGGCCTGGCTCGAGCGCCAGCGCGACGCCGGGCTGTCGCTCGTCTTCAACCTCCGCACCGCCGACGAAATGCAGCGCGATGTCAACTACAACGAGCGCGCCGCCTGCGAGCGCCTCGGCCTGACCTACATCCACGAGCCCTCCGGCTGGGGCGAGGACGACTACACCACGACGCCCACCGATCGATTCGCCGAGGCGCTCGAGCGCGCCACCGGCACGGTCTACCTCCACTGCCAGGTCGGGTGGCGCGCCACGCACATGTGGGCCGCGTACCTCCACCGCCATCGCGACGTCCCCGCCAACGAAGCGATGCGCCGCGCCATGGCCGGAACCGGATCCTGGCCCTTCACGCCCTTCGAGCGCCTCGCCGGGCTGGAGCTGGAGTGGGATCTGATCCCGCGCTAGATTGGTCTGGACGAAGTGTCCATAGTCTTCGACTGGCGTGTTCCTGTGCCGACCGATGGGGGAAAATCTCTGGTTCCTGCCGATGGCTGATCGACGCGCGACGCTTCAGTTTGAAGAGGGGTGCGAGCGCTTCTTGGTGCCGCTCCTTCAGCCCTTCGGATTTCGCCGCGTGTCGTCCGATGTGCAGATGGTCTCTTACAAGTCGCCCCGGGTGACGCTCGAAGTGTGGCATGGTCCTCGCGACTTCGTCCTCGAAATCAATCTCTTGCACGCTGGAACGGGACTATCGATGTGGCTCTCGGCGTTGGAAGCGCTGGGTCGGACCGACACGTCTGGCCCAGCAAGGCCGGCCTTCCAAGCCAGCAGCCCAGAGCGCGTTTCAGAAGGGCTCAAATCGATCGCGATGTACCTGAAACAGCACGGCTCGCCAGCCCTTGAAGGGGACGAGTCCTTCTTCCGAAGATGCATTGTCGCGGAGCGCGAGAGAGCAGAACGAACTGCCGCAGCACAGTCAAACAGTGAGATTCGGACCGCCGCGTCTGCAGCGTGGAAGCGCGGCGACTTTGCGTCGGTTATCCGGCTCTATCGGCGGTATAAGGGCGATATGAGCCCAGCTGACGCCGCTCGTCTGCGATATGCGGAACATCAGACCCCCTAGGCTCGAACCATGCTCGACATGTACATCGACACCACCATCCGCGCCTGGCACGACATGCGCGCCTATGCGCAGCGCCTCGTCGCCGATCTCTCCGATGACGACATGGTCAGCCAGCCCGTGCCCGGTGTCGTCATGAACCACCCGGCATGGGTGCTCAGCCACCTCAACGCCTACGCGCCCGTGCTGACGGCCATCCTTCGGGGCCAGCCCTTCGAGGACCCGAAGTCCCACCGTTTCGGCATGGGGTCGACGCCGCTGCCGGACCCGGGCGCCTACCTCTCGAAGCAGCAGCTGATCGACGGGTTCGTCAACGGCTACGACGAGGCGGCCGAGGCGCTCAGGAATCTGACCGAGCGTGACCTCGCCGCCGAAACACCCCTCGAACGCTGGCGCCCGCGCTTCCCGTGCGTGATCGACCTGCCCGGCCAGTTCTTCGTGAAGCACAACGCCACCCACCTCGGCCAGGTCAGCGCCTGGCGGCGCGCCGGCGCGCGTCCGGCGGTCTGATCCGGCCCGCACATCGGTCGGCCCGCGCCCGCGGCCCTGCTACACTGCCGATCCTGCCCTGCGGCCCGGATGCCGCGGGCGGTTCGCGTGGTTTGGTTGGTCGTTGTCAGGAAGGAGTCGCCCGGGCATGTCGGTCTCGCGGGCGGGGTTGAGCGGGGTCGAGCAGCGCCTGGCCGATGCGCTCGCGGCGCGAGCGGGCGCCATGCGCACTGACCTGGCGCGCCATGTCCGCATTCCGACCGGCTGGAACCACGCGCCCGGACTTGATGAGTATCGCGGCCTGCTGCTCGAGCGCGTTCGCGCCCTCGGGGCATCGGTCGACCTCGTTGAGGGCGACGCGCGTCCCCAGTGGCTCCTCGGGCGCGACGAGGGCGCGATGCTGCCGATCGCCATCTGCCGCCACGAGCGGGGCGACGCGAAGGCGCGCGTCCTCATCGCCTGCCACCTCGACACCGTCTTCGATCCGCGCGGCGATTTCAATGACTTCATCGAGAGCGCCGACGGCGCCACCGCCGTTGGCCCCGGTGTCGTCGACATGAAGGGCGGCATCCTCGTCGCCCTTAACGCGCTCGAAGCGCTCGAAGAAGCCGGCGTCCCGACCGCATGGACGCTCGTGCTCACAAGCGATGAAGAGACGGGCTCCTTTTCCAGCGAGCGCGTGCTGCGCGAAACCGCGCGCGGGCACGACTTCGGCATCTGCACCGAGCCGGCGCTCCCCGGCGGCGAACTCGCCATCGAGCGCATGGGCAGCGGGCAGTTCATGGTCGAGTGCTTCGGGCGCGCGAGCCATGTGGGGCGCGACTTCACCGGCGGCGTCAGCGCCGTCACCGCGCTCGCGAAGGCCCTCGTCCGCATCGGCGAGATGCCCGAGCCCTCGAAGGGACGCATCCTCAGCGTCGGCCCGCTCAAGGGCGGCGATGCAACCAACGCCGTGCCCGACCGCGCCAGCGCCTGGGGCAACGTGCGATTCCCAACGCCGGAGGTCGCCGAGGAAATCGCCTCGATGCTCGACGACCTGACAACGCGCGAAGACGCCATGCCGCGCGTCAGCGTGCGCCGCGCCTTCAACCGGCCCGCAAAGCCCCTGATCCCCGAGACCGAGTCCTTCGCGCGCCTCGCGCGCGAGGCGGCCGAAGCCTTGGGCCAGAAGCTCCCCTTCGCCTCGACGGGCGGCGTCTGCGACGGGAACATCCTGCAGGACGCCGGGCTGCCCACCATCGACACCCTGGGGGTCCGCGGCGGCGGCCTGCACACCCCGCAGGAATGGATCGAACTCCGCAGCCTCCCTGAGCGGGGGGCGCTCTTCGCGGTGCTGCTGGCGCGTCTCGGCGCCGGCGCCGCCGGATAACCCCAAAGACCTGACCACCGACCGCCGATTCAGACCACAGACGGACGAATCGGCTCGAGAAGACGGAAGCGAGTGAATCCCATGACGACCGGCGTCCCCGAAGCCACCCAGAGCGCGGCCCTCCACGAGAGCCCGCGCGTGCGCGAGAGCATCGACGCGATCCTCAAGGATCTCGAGCAGCGCCGCAGCCACATCACCGGCGTGCGCGGCCCCGTCGCCGAGCGCAAGGCCGAGTACGACGCGCTCGTCAAGCGCGTCGCCGAATCGCGCGGCCGGGCCCTCATGCTGCCCTACGTCGGCAGCGGCCTCGGCGCGGGACCCCTCGTCGAACTCGCCGACGGCTCCGTCAAGTTCGACCTCACCAACGGCATCGGCCCCAACTTCTTCGGCCACAGCGACCCCGACCTCGCGCGCGTCGCCCTCGAGAGCTCCCTCTCCGATGTCGTCATGCAGGGCCACCTGCAGATGAACACCGACGCCGTCGAGTACACCGAGCTGCTCGTCAGGGAAGCCTCGCGCAACAGCCGCCTGAAGCACTGCTTCCTGACCACCAGCGGCGCCATGGCCAACGAGATGGCCCTCAAGTGCGTGCTCTGGAAGAACACCCCGGCCTCGCGCATCGTCGCCTTCCAGGATTGCTTCATGGGGCGCTCGCTGACCATGAGCCAGATCGGCGACTCCGCCGCGTACCGCGAAGGCCTGCCCAACACCATGCAGGTCGAGTACATGCCCTTCTACTCCGAGGCCATGGCGCGGCGCATGGGCGGCGGCGATATCTCCGGCCAGACGAAGTTCATCGATATGGCCGCGTGGCACCTCGAGCAGTACTTCGACCGCTACCCGAAGCAGCACGCGGCGTTCGTCTTTGAACTCGTGCAGGGCGAGGGTGGTTACAACACCGCCCCGCGCGACTTCTTCGTCGCCCTCATGAATCTCTGCCGCGAGCGCGGCGTCGCCGTCTGGATCGACGAGATCCAGACCTTCGGCCGCACCACCGAGATGTTCGCCTTCGACATGCTCAACCTCGGCGAGTACGTCGACGTCGTTTCCGTCGGCAAGCTCACCCAGGCGTGCGCGACGCTCTTCACGAGCGACTACAACCCCAAGCCGCCGCTCCTCTCGGGCACCTTCCTCGGCAGCACCGTCGCCGTGAATGTCGGCCGGCGCATGCTCGAGCGCCTGCGCGAGGGCGGTTATTACGGTGAGGGCGGCGTCATCGCCGAGCACTTCAAGGCCTTCACCGAGCGGGCCGATGCGCTGGCGAAGAAGCACCCCGCGTGGTTTCCCATGACCAAGGATGTGCTCGCCCCCTCCGGCGGCGCCGGCGGCATGATGCGACTCACACCCTTCGGCGGCGAGAAGGACAAGATCGCGACCTTCTGCAAGACGCTCTTCGAAGAAGGCGTGCTGGCGATCTGGTGCGGCCACGGCCCGTACCACGCTCGCTTCCTGCCGCCCCTGGGCGTCATGAAGCTCGACGAATGGGACGGCGTCTTCGAGATCGTCGAGCGCACGCTGGCGAAGGTCGCCGGCTGAACGGGTAGCCACGCGCGCAGGAGGCGGCGGTCATGTTCGTCATCAGGCAGGCGGTCCCGGAGGATGTCGAGATCCTCCTCAAACTCGCGAAGATGGTCTTCTTCATCAATCTGCCGCCGGACCACAAGGTCATCGGCGACAAGATCCGATGGAGCCGCGCCTGCTTCGCCAACGTGCGCGCCAACCGCCCCTCTGAAGACAGCACCAGCATCAGCGGGCTGACCTCGCTCGGCGGCGCCGCGGGCCGGTCGCCCCAGTTCATGTTCGTCATCGAAGACACCGAGACGGGCAACCCCATCGGCTGCTGCGCCGCCATCGCGCAGATGGGCTCGGAGAGCAACCCCGGCGTCACCATGCGCCTCAACCGGCGCGAGTTCTTCAGCGAAGACCTCCAGAGCGGCGCCACGCATGTCACCGCCACCGTCGAGCTCGACACCAGCGGCCCCAGCGAGATCGGCGGCCTTATTCTCTCGCCATCCTTCCGGGGCCATCGCGAGAAACTCGGCAAGCAGCTCAGCCACATCCGCTTCCACTACATCGCGCTGCACCGCGAGCGGTTCAAGGACCACATCATCGCCGAGATGATGGCCGCGATCAGCGACGAAGGACACAATCCATTCTGGGAACACTGCTCGCGCCGGTTCATCAACCTCACCTACGAAGAGGCCGCCCGCTTCTGCCAGACGTCGCGCGAGTTCATGATCGCGCTGCTCCCGCGCGCCCCGCTCTACCTCACGCTCCTGCCCCCCGAGGCGCGCGCCGTCGTCGGGCAGGTCGGCCCCGACACCGTCCCGGCCAGGAGGATGCTCGAGAGCCTCGGCTTCGAACATCGCGGGAAGATCGACCCCTTCGATGCCGGCCCGGTGCTCGAAGCCGCAACCGACAGCATCCCGCTCATCCAGGCGACCTCGAGCGTCACGCTCGCCGGCGCCTGCGAGGCGAAGGAAGCGACCGAGGAGGCGATGGTCTCCTTCGATAACGACGCTGTCGGCGGGTTCCGCGCCGTGCGGTCGAAGTACGCCGTCGCCGGCGACGGCGCCATCGCCCTGCCCAAGGACCGCCTCGAGGCCCTCGGCGCCGAGCCGGGCGCCGCACTCGGCCTGACCCCGTGGCAGGTCGGCAGCGCCCATCGCGCCCGGCGCGACACCTCCGCCCGAGCCCGGAGCACCGCATGACCGCCCACGCTGACACCTTCCTCGCCAGCCCGCCCGCCGACCTCGTCGGCGACGACACGCGCCCGCTCGAAGGCGACGAGATCCGTTCGCACAACCCCGCGCGCCCGGACGAGACCGTCTGGATGGGCGCCCCCGCGCTCAAGCACGTGCGCGAGGCCGTCGGCGCCGCGCGCGACGCGCTGCCCCACTGGGCTCGCGCGCCGATGGAGAAGCGAATCGAGGTGCTCCGCAACTACCAGGAGCGCCTGAAGAGCCGCGTCGACGACTTCGCGCGCCTCATCAGCCTCGAAACCGGCAAGGCCCTCTGGGACGCGAAGCAGGAGGCCGGCATTCTCGCCGGCAAGATCGACATCACGCTCGACACCTCGAGCAACAGCGGCATGTCGCGCGTCTCCGGTTTCGAGACGCCCATCAGCGACACGCGCACCGGCGTCTGCGCGTTCCGGCCCCACGGCGTCATGGCCGTCGTCGGCCCCTACAACTTCCCGGCGCACCTGCCCAACGGGCATATCGCGCCCGCCCTCGCGATGGGCAACACCATCGTCTTCAAGCCCAGCGACAAAGCGCCCGCCGTCGGTCAGATGCTCGGCGAGACGCTCCGCGATGCGCTCGCCGACTGCGGGATGCCGCGCTCCATCGTCAATGTCATCCAGGGCGGCGCGGAGACCGCCAGCAGCCTAGTCGGCCACCCGGGCGTCGGCGGGGTTCTCTTCACTGGCTCCTGGCCCGTCGGCCGGCGCATCCTCGAAGCCAACCTCGACAACCCCGGACGCATCGTCGCCCTCGAACTCGGCGGCAACAACGCCGCTGTCGTCATGGACGACGCCGATCTCCGTCAGGCCGTCGTCGAGTGCGCCCGCTGCGCCTTCATCTCCACCGGCCAGCGCTGCACCTGCACGCGTCGCATCATTGTGCACGAGGCCATCGCCGACCGGTTCCTCGACGCCCTCTGCAACGCGGCGCGCGCCGCCACTGTCGGCGACCCCCAGGGCGAGCCCCAGCCCTTCATCGGTCCGCTGATTCGCGACGAAGCGCGCACCGCCGTGCTCTCCTTCGTGGCCGACGCAATCGACGCCGGCGCCGAGGCGCTTGTCGAACCCAAGGCCCTCGAGATCGACGGCTGCGCCGGCGGCCACTTCATCAGCCCCGGCGTGCTCAAGGTCGGCCGCTTCACCGCAGCCGGCGAGGATCCTCGCCGCGACGCCGGCTGCGATCTCGAAGTCTTCGGCCCCGTCGTGCGCGTCACCGTCGTCGCCAACATCGACGAGGCCATCGAACAGGTCAACGCCACGCGCTACGGCCTCGCCGCGTCGATCTTCACCCGCAGCCAGGCCAACATCGATCGCTTCCTCTTCGAAGCGAAGGCCGGCTGCGTGAATGTGAACGCCGGCACAGCAGGCGCCAGCAGCAAACTGCCCTTCGGCGGCCTCGGGCACTCCGGCAACCACCGCCCCGCCGGCGCATTCAGCCTCGATTACTGCGCGTACCCGGTCGCCAGCATGGTGGAGCGTGGCGACGCCGCGATCGTGCCCACCGGTCTGCCCATCGACGACGCCTGGTTTGGCTGAACCGGGCCGCCTGACGCGGTTCGGCGGCGCCCTCAGACCGTCTCGAGACGCCACGCCGTGACCGGGTCGAGCCGGTCGCAGTAGAGCAGGTGGGGGGGCTCCTCCGGCTCCGGCAGCCCGTGCGAGGCGATCATCGACGACCGCCACACGCCGCGCTGCAGGCTCGCCTCGCGCAGCGGCCACGGCTCGTGCCAGATGCGCCCGCGATACAGCGCATCCTTGTGCGCGCTGTAGAGGCAGTATCGCTCGGTCAGAAAGTGGTCGAGCTCCCCCGGCCTGCTGCGCGGGCGCTCGCGACCGATCTGCCAGGTCGCGTCGAAGAGCGCCGGCGGCGCCCCGCGATGACGCCGGCGCGAGGTATAGCGGATCGTCCGATCCGCACGACGCAGTTCAATGTCCGCGCGGAAGTAGGGGAGGTGAAACCCCGTTCGCGCAAGACGAACCGCCAGCGCGCTCGCGCAATCCAGACTGAAGAACCACACCCCGGGCGTCCCGCCCGCCGTCACGTAGGTGCGCACGTTGATTTCGTGCACGCGCCGCTTCGCCAGCAGACGCGGCAAACGCATCGGGCCGATCAGCGGCATCGTGAACGGGATCACCCCGATCCACGCCGAGCCGTCGAAGGTGTCAATCTCCAGCCCCGCCGGAACGAGGGGGCGAAGCAGCTCCGCATCAATCCGCCAGTGCATGAACAGCAGGTGCGCCCACACCATCCGGATGGCGGGACGCGCCGGCGGCGCATCCTGCGCAGGCGCATCGGGCGCGACCGGCGCCGGCGGCGCGTGCGTCTCGGGGTTGGCGGCGTCCGAGCGGGCGGGGGCCATGCCGGAAGCGTAAATGAAAAACCGCGCCGCGGGGGGTGGTCCGCGGCGCGGCGCTGGGTCACGCCGAACGAAGGTGGCGTGAGGTTGTGTCAGTCAGCGATCAGCAGCCACCCCACGAGCCGAGCAGCAGACCGAGGTCGGCGCCGTCGGTGTTGCCGTCGCCGTTGAGGTCGGTCACGCCGGGGCTGCCCCACGCGCCGAGCAGGATGCCCAGGTCGGCGCCGTCGGTCTGCCCGTCGCCGTTGAAGTCGGTCGTGCAGGGGTTGACGATCGCCAGGTCGTCGGCGTCGATCACACCGTCGCAGTTCAGGTCGCCGTCGGCGTAGCCGCCGTTCGTGCCCTGGTTCGCGGTGACGATGCCGACGTCCGTGGCGTCCACCACGCCGTCGAGGTTCACGTCGCCGGTCTGGCTGTCGAGGATGTCCTCGACGATCACGCGAACGTCCTCGAGATCGATCACGAGGTCGCCGTTCATGTCAGCCGCGAGGTCGATCTCCGCGGCGTCGGTGAGGCTCGACCAGTCGCCGAAGTTCATGCAGACGTAGTCGATGTCGAAGGCGTCCACCACGCCGTCCTGCCCGATCGGCTGGAAGCCGCGCGTGTGCAGGCTGCCGGGGCCGGACACATCGGCGCGGCTGTCGCCGGCGTCGTAGGCGCCGGTGGCCAGGCTCGTGCCGAAGAAGTTGCCGCCGACGGTGTTGTTGTCCACCGCTGCGAAACCGGCGGCGCGATCGAGGGCGCCGCCAGTCAGAACGAGACCGTCGGCCCAGTAGCGGATGTCCTGCGCGTCGAAGTTGCCGTCGCCGTTGAAGTCGCCGAGGACCTCGATGATGGCGTCGTCGCCCGCGCCGGCGCCGTAGACGCCGTCGGGAGCGTTCCAGAACGCGCCGCCGTTGCGGCTGTTGTAGGCGGCCATCATGTCCGCGGCGTCAGCAGCGGAACGGGCGCCGTCGCCGTCGAAGTCGCCGGCGATCTTGTTGCGCATCGCGAGCGTCGTGCCATAGCCGACGGTCGAGCCGCCCTGATTGATGTAGGAGCCGCCGCCGGGCACGAGGGCCTGGTCGGAGTAGGTGTTGGCGAGCGCAGTGCGCGTGGGGACCTGGCCAGCGCTGGTGGTGTTGAACGACTGGTAGACGGCCTGGCCGAGCGCGTTGTTGGGGTCGTTGCGGGCGAAATCCTGCACGGCCTGGTTCAGTTCGGGGTTGGGCACAAGCTGCGACGGATCGGTGAAGCCCAGCAGGAAGTCGCTGGCCTGCGGGATGAGGAACTGCGTCGCGAGGAACTCGCCCGGCGAGAAGGTCGTGATCAGACCGCCCGGGACGGTGTTGAAGGCCGCGACGGCGCGCGTCGCGTTGTTGATGTACGCGGCGGCGGCGACGTTGTCCGGCGCCGGGTTCGTGTTGCCAGGCGTGCCGCCGATCATGGTCTCGTTGCGCGGGTCGCCGATCGTCGCGAAGACCGCGGCGCCGACGATGGTGTAGCCATCCGCGTTGTTGTCCAGCACGTTGTCGATCGTCGGGCGGGCGTACACCGTGCCGCCCTTGAGGTCGGCGCGAACGGCGAGGACCTCGGCCTGACCGGCGCTCAGCCAGCCGCTGGAGACGCCGCGCTCGGCGCCCGAGGAGCCGATCGCGAGGCGGTGGTTGCGGACCGTCTGGTCGAGGCGGCTCGAGGAGCCCTTGTTCGACGGCAGGAAGTTCGGACCGAGGATGTCGAAGGTCGAGCTGCTGTTGCGCTCACCGATGTTCTCGCCCACCGAGTAGGAGGGGTCGAGCACGATGCCGTTGGCGAACGCATTCCGCGTGCCCGAGCCGGAGTCGCGCGTCACGGAGACGAGATTCTCGCCGTTGATCAGGCGGCCCGTCGCGAAGAGGTGGCGGAGGCTCGACTCGTCGATCTGCTGCAGACCGGTGCCGAAGTTCGTCATCGCGGCGACGGGGGCCAGCGAGATCGCGGTGCTGTACACCGTGTTCGCGTCGGGGCTGCCCGTGTTCAGGTTCAGCGCCCCGAGGCTCTTGAGCTTGTTGCCCTGGCCGGCCGAGGTGCCGTCCTTGTTCGTCGCGATGCGCTCGTTGTTGCCGTAGCCCGTCGCGGTGGGGAAGGGCACCGGGTTGCCCGCGCCCGACTGGGTCACGAACCACTCAACTGGCACGTCGAGCGGGGCGATGTCAACCTGGATGCCCGTGCCGGCGCCGGTGCCGGTCGTCACCGAGAAGGTGCCGTCCTGCAGCGAGCGGACCGGGGCGGCGCCCGGGTTGTTGACGTTGAAGTCGCCCGTCAGGCCGCCGCCGGTGCGGTACGGCGTGCGGTTGTTCAGCGCCGGGGCGGCGCTGCCCGAGTTGATCTCAACGCCGTCGGCGCCGACCGCCCAGGTGTTGCCCCACGCGACGAGCTCCGCCAGACCGTTGCCCGAGCCGACGGCGCGGTACTGGACCTGCCAGTACTGGCCGCCCGGGAAGGGCGCGGTCACGTCGTAGGGGGCGAGCTGGATGCCCGGGTCGAGCGGGTCGATCTGCGTGCTCACGCCGTTCGCATCGACATCGAGGAAGTCGTTGGTGGACGCGAACGCCTCGAAGTACGCCTGCTGCAGCGTGGCGCCGCTGACGTTGACGAGAAACGGCTGGGCGGTTGCGACGCTGGCGACGCTGCCGGCGGCGCCGGTGGCGATCAGCACGAGGAGGGCCTTCTTCTGGAACTGCATGCTGTTCTCTCTCCTGAGTTCGGCGGGATTGGTGCGGTCGCGGTGCGGTGCATGTCGAGACGCATCGCGCAGCGTGCTCGTCGGCTCCATTCGGCGAACGCTCGCCGGGCCGCGACCTGACCGGTCGGAACGAACACCGGGCCGCTCCACACGGAGCGGCCCGGATCAACTCACTTCGGCTTCGGCTCGTACACGACGTTGTTGCCGGTGATCGCGTAGTAACGCGTCCCCCACAGACGCTTCTCGATCGTCTCCTTCACGCGGAGCGCCTCGACGTGCCCGTCGGCGAACGCGAAGTTCGCTCGGCCGCCCGGATGGTGGCGCCCGACAGCGTTCAGCTGCGTCTGCGCGTCATTGATCAGCCCGGCGCGATTCTCGAAGTTCTTGTCCGGGTACAGCGACTCGACTTCCGGGTAGCGGAAGCTCGGAATCCCGTTCGAACGCAGCGGCTCTCGGTACACATCAGCCGTCGAGAACCCAACGAACGGGGAGATCGGGCGATGGCTCTTGCTCTCCCACTCGCCCGCCTCGCTCTTCGTCTCGCTGATCGAGCGCCACCCGGCGGAATCGGCAAACTCGGTCACGAGGATCGTGCGCGAGCCGCTCTCAATCCACGACGACTTCACGAACTGGTTTCGCCGGATCGTGCCGTTCTCGAGCGCGATCTTGTTGCGAGGCACAATGGCGCCGTTGATCGCGAACCCGACGCGCTTCACCTGCCGATCTTCCGGATCAGGCGTGCCGATCGGGCGCAGTGCGCCGTTGACCTGGCCCTGCTCCCAGTCCTCCCGATTGACGCCCGGGTTCGTCGCCGGCGCGCCGCCATTGAGCACCGCGGGGTTGCGGAACCCGTCCGGCGGAAGCCCGTCGGAGTCGGTCAGCAGGTACGACCAGTGGATGTAGCCGTTCTGCTTGTCCGGAGAACCGTCATACTGCCGGTCCTCTTTCCAGTAGGTGCCGCGCGTCTGCGACCCGTAGTAGTACGAGAGCGGGAACGACCGCGCTTGCGTCTCGTAGGCGAAGAGGGCCTGCACGACCGAGCGTGCGTTCGCGGCCGCCGTCGCCTGGAACGCGTTCGCACGCGCCCCCTGCAGCGTCGGGAGCAGGATCCCGATCAGCAGGGCGATGATGGAGATGACGACCAGCAGTTCGACGAGGGTGAAGCCCGTGCGTCCGTCCTTGCGTTGCATGGTGGCTCCGGCGGGAAGGCGAGCGGGACCCATCGCGCACCGCCGGCAAGCCGGCAGGGAGGAAGCGATGGCGTCGTGGCCGCGAATGTCAGGTCTGTGCGGCGCGCCGCTCTGGATTGAACACATGCGGGGGATCTGCCGACGGCCCAGCGCCATCGACGGGCGAAATCGTCCGCGGCGTGTGTGAAGCCACCGTCAAGTCGCCGCGCAATCAGCGCGAGTTGACCTGCCCTTCACAGATGACCATCCGTGCGCGCCCGCCGGTACACTGCGCGCATGACCACGCCCCGAACCAGGCTCCCCGATTCTCGCCAGTTCCCCCGCTTCGCCGGCCTCTGCACTTTCGCGCGCTACCCGCGCATCGAAGATGTCGCGCCCGATGCGCAACCCGTGGACTGGGCGGTGTATGGCGTTCCCTTCGACGGCGGCGTCACCTATCGGCCGGGCGCGCGCTTCGGCCCGCGCGCCATCCGCGACGCGGCCCAGTACATCAAGACACACCACCTCGAACACGGGGTCACCGTCACCGACATCCTCAGCCTCGCCGACGCGGGCGACGCCCCGGTGCGTCCGTATTCCTGTGAGGACAACGCGAAGACCGTTGCGCAGTTCGCACAATCACTCGGGGAATCCTCGCGGACAAAACTCCTCGCCCTCGGCGGCGACCACTCCATCGCCCTCGCAAACATCCGCGCCACACACGCCCGGCGCGGCGCGCCCGCCGGCGGCCTCGCGCTCGTTCACTTCGACGCCCACCTCGACACCGTCGACGCCGTCTGGGGCGAACGCTACGGCCACGCCTCGCCCTTCATCCGCGCCATCGAGGAGGGCCTCGTCGATCCGAAGCGGATGATCACCATCGGCATCCGCGGCCCGCTGAACACGCCGCGTGATCTCGACTTCGCGCGCGACCACGGCGTCACCATCGTCACCGCCGACGACTGGCGCTCCGGCGCCGGACCGCGCGCCCTCGCCGACTTCCTCCGGCGCATCGACGGCGCCGAGGCGTACTGCTCCTTTGATATCGACGTCGCCGACCCCGTCTACGCCCCCGGCACCGGCACCCCGCAGGTGGGGGGGCTGACCTCCGCCGAACTTCTCGCCGCCCTCCGGGTCCTCGTCACGCCCGGGGCCGGACCGGGTATCAACCTCGTGGGCGCCGATGTCGTCGAGGTGCTGCCGGAGCGCGATGTCGCCGGCGTCACCGCGCTGCTCGCCGCCCAGGTCGCCTTCGAACTGCTCGCCGCCGACGCCGCGACCCGCGCCCGGGCGTGAAAGCCCCCCGCCCGTGTTCCGAAGGAAGCGCGGGGTTCCGCCGGACGCTTCGGCCCGGCGCGTCCGACACCACCGGGAGGATCGATATGCCCGATCTCATGCCTCGCAGGATGCTCTTCGCCACGCTCGCCGGCTCGCTGCTGGCCGCGACCACGCTCACCGGCTGTGTTGTTGTCGTCGGCGGACGAGGGCACTACTACCCCGCGGAGTTCTCGAGCCGCGCCACGATCACCGAGACGCGCACCCACAGCCTCGAGCACCTGCCCGGAGCCGATCTCGATATCGAGACGCGCGACGGCTCGATCGAAGTCCGGCGCTCAAACGGCTCGGCCGTGGAGATCGAGGCGCGCATCCGCACCGACAACGAGTCACGACTCGAGGCGATCGAGGTCTCCGCCGAGCGAGCGAGCGACGGAACTCTGCGCGTCCGCCCCGTCTGGCCCGATGGCGTGCGCAAGCGCTGGGAGTCCTGCGCCTTCATCGTCCACCTGCCCGACGCCGGCGCGCTCCGGCTCCGCACGGAGGACGGCGCGATCCGCGTCTTCGGCGTCGGCACGAGCATTGACGCACGCACCGAGGACGGCGCAATCGAGATGATCGATGTCGCCGGTCCCGTCGACGCCGAGACCGAGGACGGCGCCATCACCCTCCGCCAGGCCGGCCCCGGCGCCCCGATCCGACTCGTCACTGAGGACGGCGGCGTGCGCGCAGAACTCGACCCGGGCTTCCGTGGCAGCCTCGACGCCGTGACCGACGACGGCGCCATCTCCGCCACCAGCCTCGACACCGTCGACGCCGGCGCCCGCTTCCAGGGCTACGAGCCACGCCGCCTGCGCGTGCAGTTCGGCGAGGGTGGGCCCTCCTCGACCATCCGCACTGACGATGGCGCCATCACCATCACCGTCCGCAAAGACTGATCGAATCCGTCCCCGAGAGCACCGACAATGACACTCCGACGCTGCACGCTCCTCGCTTCACTTCTCCTCATCGCTACGACGGCGGTCGGTTGTTCCAGCGGCGCCCGCTACCGCGAAACGCGCGTCATCGTCCTCCCCGATGCGCCCGCAATGGCTGGTATCGATGTTCGCACCGCCAACGGCGCCGTCGACATCTCGACCGCGCCGCGCGAGTCCCAGGCGACGATCGTCGCGAGCCTCCGCGCGAAGACCAAAGAGCGCCTCGAGCGCATCGACATCATCGCCGGATACGAAGGCGAGACGCTCGTCGTCAGCGTCGTCTGGCCTGACGGACGCCGACGCTCGAGCGAAGGCGCGACGTTCGATATCGAGGTCCCCGGCGTCGCCGACGCCACCGTGGACACCGGCAACGGCGCCATCAACCTCGCCGGCGCCCAGGGCGACGCCGACCTGAACACCAGCAACGGACGGATCAAGGTGGAGCGCCATCGGGGCTCCGTGGTCGCCGATACCTCGAACGGACGCATCGAAATCAGCGGCGAACTCGACGACGTCGACGCCCGGACGAGCAACGGCGCAGTCAGGATCGCCGGGGCCGACGGGCCGGTCCGCGTCCGCACCGGGAACGGCTCGGTCGTCGTCGAACTCGCCGATGGCAACCCCGGCCCTGTCGAGGCGCGCTCCAGCAACGGCTCCATCCGCTTCAATCTCAGTGAGGCGTTCCGTGGGCGACTTCGCCTTGAGACCACGAACGGCCGGGTCGTGCTCGAAGACGCGCCGATGGCGCGCATTCACTCGATCTCTCGGAACCGCGCCGAACTGACGATCGGCGACAGCGCCGCCGAGAGTTCGGCGGACACCACCAACGGCACCGTCACCGTTCGATTCCGGGGGGAGTCCGACTGACTCAGGCGTCGCGCAGCGCGAGCACCAGCTCGACCTTGCCGACCTGCTCGTCGAGTTCCGTCGCGATCTCCAGCGGCGCCTTGCCGGCGTCCGCGAGGCGGTAGATGTTCCGTACGATCGGGTCCGGCGCCGACCCCGATGGCGCGATGTCCGCGCCGATCTGTCGGCGCGCCGTCCCGCCCGACGCCGCCGCCTGCTCGAGGCGGGCGATCGTCGCGTTCGCCTCGTCGAGCAGAATCTCGAGACGCGCCGCCTTGTTGTCGAGATGCGCCGCGAGCCGGCGCGCGAGCTCCTCGGCGTCCACCATCACGCCGTCGAGCGAGTCGCGACCACGCTGGCGCGTCCGGATCTCCTCGAGACGCTCCGACGCGTCCGGCGACGCCGCGCTCCGACGCAGGCGCCGGCGAAGGCTGATCCAGGTCCACACCAGCAGGACGACCACCCCAGCCGCGAGGAGCACCCCCCCGAATGGCGACGGCGCCGCGATCGGCAATCCCTCGCCATCCGTCGGCCTGCTCGATTGGGCGATCACAGTCAGCACGCGTCCGGCTCCGCCGAAGTCGTCCAGGCGGGCGTCGGTCCCAGCGCACCGGCAGCGCCCGCGGTGTGGTGGGTGTCATCGGTATGATCGCGCTGTGAGCATCACAAGAGCGCCATCCCGGGCGTGGCGGCGCAGCGCCGGCGCGCTGCGAGCCGACCCTGCCGCGCGCGAGGCGACCCGGCGCTGGCGACGCGACACCGGCGGTGCGCCGACGCTCGTCGCCTGCAGCGCTGGCGCCGACTCCACCGCCCTCGCCCTCGCGCTTGGCGCCGCCGGCGCGCCGATCGCGCTCGGGCACATCGTCCACGACATGCGACCGCGGCCCGAAGCCGAGGCCGATGCCGAGCGCGTGCGCGAGCTCGCGGGCCGACTTGGCGTCGAGGCCCTCGTCGGCGCAGCGGCGTCTGCGCCCGGTGAGAACATCGAGGCGTCGCTCCGGCACGCCCGCTACAGCGCGCTCGGCGACCTCGCCCGGCGCGTCGGCGCGGGCGCCGTCGCCAGCGCACACCACGCCGACGACCAGCTCGAGTCGCACCTGCTCGCGCTCGCACGCGGCGCCGGGCCGCGAGGCCTCGCAGGCGTCGCCCCGCGACGGCCGCTCGCCGCCGGCGTCCTGCTCGTCCGTCCGTTGCTCGCCGCCACACGCGCCGACTGCGAACGCCTCTGCGCCCTCGCCGGGGTCGAATGGGCCGACGACCCCACGAACCGCGACACCGCGCGCGCCCGCGCGGCGCTCCGGCACACCGTCCTGCCATCGCTCGCCGCGCTGCATCCCCACGCCGTCCATGCGGCCTCCCGCGCCGCGGACCTCCTCCGCGACGCCGCCGGACTCATCGACGATCGCGTCCAGCAGGTTTTCGCCGACGACCTTGCCTGGGATCGCGCCTGCCTCCGCGCCGAACGGGCCATCGTGGTGGGGGAGGGGCTCCGGCGCGCCGTCCTGCGCCTGACCGGCGGCGCCGGGGCCGACGACCTCGGGGCACGCCGCATCGAACAGGCCGTCCGAGCGATCCGTTGAAGCAATCACGCGCCGCGCCGGTTCGAACTGCCCAGGAACACGACGCTGGAGATCAGCGCAACACGCGTCGTCATGCGTCGCGATGACCAAGGGCAGGAGCCTTCCGAATGAATGTGCTGCTCGTCGGCCACTGCATGACCGACCGATTCTCGCTCACCCGCGCTGTCGCACGCGCACTGCCCGAGGCAAAGACCGACGGCGTCAACAGCGATGCGGCCCTTGCGGCGGCGCTCGACAACGCTGCGCTTCTGCTCGTCAATCGCGTGCTCGACGGCCGCTTCAGCGCGCGCGACGGCGTGGCGCTGATCCGCTCCGTCACCGAGCGCGAGGGCGCCCGCCCCGTCGCGATGCTCGTGAGCAACTACGACGACGCCCAGGCCGCTGCCATCGAGGTGGGAGCCGCCCCCGGCTTCGGCAAGGCCGAGCTCCGTGCAGACCGAACAGCGATGCGCCTCCGCGTTGCGGTCGGGCTCGACACGGGCGCATGAAAAACGCCCCGCCGGCGAACCGACGGGGCGTGGCGGTGCGAACGTGATTCGGGATCAGTTGAGGGTCGCGGCGGCCGCGGCCTCGTCGGCGGTCTGCGCCGTCCCGATGAAGTTCTCTTCGAGCTCGAGCTTGATCTTCTCGAGCGCCTTGTTCTGAATCTGACGCACACGCTCCTTGGTGACGCCGATGATCTGCCCGATCTGCTCGAGCGTCATGGGCTTCTCGGAGCGCTGCGACTCGATCCCGAAGCGGTAGTCGATGACGGTCCGCTCGATCTCGGAGAGGTCGGCGCGGTTGTCGAGAACGATCCGCTTCACCTCGTCGGCCGCGTCCTTCTCGAAGTCGGCCCGCTTGGTCTCGAGGTGGTCGGACTTCTCGAGCTTGGGGTCGAAATCGGTCGGGAAGCGCTGGCGATGCTTGCTCAGCTTCATGCCCTGGCGGCTGAAGGCCTTGAGGATCGCGCGGCACGCGTAGGTCGAGAACTTGAACCCGCGACCCGCGTCGAACTTATCCACCGCACGAAGCAGCGCCATGTTGCCCTCGCTGACCAGGTCGGCGAAGTCCACCTCGCTCATCCGCGTGCGCTTGGCCATCGCCAGCACGAGCGCGAGATTGGTGTTGGCGATCTGCTCGCGCAGCCGAGCGGAGACGCGGTGCCACTTGAGCATCTCGGCGGCCTGCTCGTCCGTCGGCTGCTTGTCCGGCGACGCCCAGACGACCTTCTGCAGCTCGCTGATGCGGTGGCGGGCGTAGTTGAACTGGTAGAACAGCACCCGCTCCTCGGCCGCGGTCAGGAGGACCTGATCGCCAGCGCTCGTCGAGCGGTTCTTCTGCGGGCTGAGGTCATCCATCAGCGGGTGGTACCACGACACATCCGGCTTCCGGATCGCCGGAGCCTCGTCGTAGATCTGCCGCTCAGCGTCCGGCTCGTAGAACGCCGGGCTGTCGATGTAGTCCTGCTCCTTCGCGAGCAGCCGACGCAGCGTGCGCTCCTCACTGGGCGTGAGGCTGCGACGCGACTTCGAGCCCGCGGAGGGCTTGACCATGACGCGACGCTTCCGCCGGATCTGCTCGAGCGGAGAGTTCGTCTGCTTGCGCGTCGTGATCATGCGATTCACCTTACCTCTGGCCGCCTCAGGGGCGACCGAACCTCCCGAACCCCAAAGGGATCGTCCTCCACGGTCCGGGCTGTCGAGATCTCAGGCTCGCCGGGGACGCCCCGGCTCCGTACAAACCCCAGTCGGGATGACGCTGGCACTCGGAACGGCCTCGCGGCCAGGCATGGCCGCACCGTCCCCGGAAATCCGTCCAGCGTGCTGGATCATAACACATACGGGTTCGCCCTGGAATGGTTCTCCGATTCACGACGGATTTTGAAGCTGTCTAAGAAAGTCGGATTGTCCCGATGATCATTTGCCAGATATTTGCCGTGGACCTCGCCAATTTCCGCCGTTGACGCTCCCTTCGGCCGGGGCTAGCGTCCGTCGCCGGCCCCCGCCGGCGGCCTTCGGAAAGCCAACCTTCCCGGACGCCGAACTCTTCCAGACGCCGAACAACCCACCGCACATCCGCGCGGAAGGAGAGCCTCCATGCCCTTCACCCTGCCCGATCTCCCGTATGACAAGGCCGCCCTCGAGCCGCACATCGATGCCAACACCATGGAGATCCACCACGGCAAGCACCATGCCGGGTACGTCCAGAAGGCCAACACCGCGCTCGAGGGCACCGCGTTCGCCGGCAAGCCAGTCGAGGAGGTCATCAGCCACCTGAGCGACATCCCGGCTGACAAGATGACAGCCGTCCGCAACAACGCCGGCGGTCACGCCAACCACGCCCTCTTCTGGAGCGTCCTTGCGCCGGCCGGGAAGGGCGGGGGCGGCGCCCCTGACGGTCCCCTCGCCGACGCCATCACAAAGGCATTCGGCTCCTTCGACGACTTCAAATCGAAGTTTGCAGACGCCGCGGCCACCCGCTTCGGCTCCGGCTGGGCCTGGCTCTGCGTGAAGGGCGACGGCTCGCTGGCCGTCTGCTCCACCGCCAACCAGGACAACCCCCGCATGGGCGAGAAGATCGCCGGTTGCGCCGGCGCCCCCATCCTCGGCCTCGATGTCTGGGAGCACGCCTACTACCTGAAGTATCAGAACAAGCGCCCCGACTACATCAGCGCGTTCTGGAACGTGGTGAACTGGAAGCAGGTCGGCGAGAACTTCAAGAAGGCCACCGCCTGAGCCTCACCGGGCAGGCAGAATCGATTGCACAGGCCGGTCCGACCCGTCGGGCCGGCCTGTTTCCTGCGCCCCGCCGCGTGCGTCGACGCTGATCCGCCACGACGCGAGCGCGACGAACGCGACCAGCGCAACGAGCGTTGCGCGCTTCGCGCGGTTCGCGGCCCGGTCGGCGTCGAACGCGTCGAGCGGCCGGCCCGCCAGGTGCAGGATCGCGCGCTGGCGCGACCCGATGCTCCCGTGCCGCCAGGTGAACCGCTCGGTGGGGATGTGGCTGAGCGCCGCGACGCGCCCGAGCGCCCCGGCCATCGCGCGTGTCGCCTCTTCGGTCGCCGGGGCGTCCGAAGCGTGCCCGCCGGCCATCCCGCTCAGGTGCTGCACGGCAAAGGCATCCGCCTGACGCTCGAACCGCCGGCTCACCATCCCCAGCGCCCAGAAGCCTGCGCAAAGGCCGAGCGCGATCGCGATCGAGTCGAGCCAGACGCCCCACTCGGCAGCATGCGCCGGCAGCAGCTGCGCCGCGAGATCCCCGGTGAGCGCGCCGAGACCGATTGTCGCGCCCAGCGCGCCCATCAGCCACGGCAGGTGGCGCCGGCGCGCGTGCCCAACCTCGTGCGCCACCACCGCCTCCAGTTCGTCGTCGGGAAGGCGCTCCAGAAGCGCATCGCTCAGCAGCACGTACCGCACCGGCGCGAAGACGCCCATCACCGCCGCGTTCAGCGTTGCGCCGCGCGTCCGCCACACGAGGATCTCCGCCACACCCACGCGCTGGCGTTTGCACAGCGCGTCGAGCCGATCACGCAGCGCCCCGGCGCCGAGCGGCACGGTGTCCCAGATGCGCCGCACCAGCGGGGGAGTCAACGCGAGCGTCAGCAGTGCGCCCGCTGCCTCCAGCGTGCCCGCGCCGAGCATCCAGCCGTCACCGTCGAGCGTGATCCAGCCCCGCGCCTGCGCCATTGCCAGCGCGCGGTCGACGCCCTCCACCCATGCGCCGATCAACCCGATCGGCACGAGCGCGAGCAGCGCCCGGTGACGCGCCTGGTCGAGCACGTACTGCCAGCGCGTCGGCGGCGCGTGCATCCCTGCGTCGGTGTCGAGCGATCGCAGCACCAGCGCATCGCGGATCCGGCGTTCGACCGGGTAGTGCGCCGCCCACAGCCAGGCGAGCGCGAGAAGCGCCGGCAGGATCGCCAGCGCCTCATCAAGCAGCACGAGGTCGCCGATGCGGTCGCGCACCATCACGAGCCACGCCTCGCCGACGATCGCCCACGCCGCGCTCGCGCCAATCGCCACGCGCGCCGCGCTGACCGTCCGTTCCGCCCGCAGCAGGCGACGCGCCCGGCCGTCTCGATCGACAGCGCGCACCAGCATCGCCACACGCGCGTGGGCCACCAGCGCGATCGCGAATGGAACGGTCATCCCCAGCGCGAGGCTCGCGCCGCCCGGCGCCGCTCCGGTGCGTCCGGCGAAGACGCCGTCCCAGACGAGGACGGCGCCGACCAGCAGGATCACGATCGGATCGATCATGCGTCGCTGGGGTCGCTGGAGCGGGCGCGCGCGATCACGGGCGCGCCAGCTCGCCCAGATCGATTCGCGCGCCGCCCGGCTGGTAGTAGTCGGCGCCGAGCGTGTCGGCGTCGATGAAGGTCAGGACGAGGCACGCGCGCCCGAACTCCTGTGCAAAGACGAGGTCGGCCTCGCTCGGGCCGGCGTAGTCGGCGTTCCCGTGCCGGTTCGCGTGGAAGTGATAGAGCAGGGGCGCGGTCGCGCCGCGCTCGAGCATCTCCGGTGGCGCAATGAATCGCCGGTCGCCCAGACGCTGCGCCGGGCGCGGCTCGAAGCCCATCGCCGTCCACGAATGCTCGCTGGCCGTCAGCACACCGCCGTGCTCGCACGACCGATCAAGGTGATCGGCGTCCGCCTGATCGAAGAGCGCCTGCACGATCGCGCCGTCTCGCAGCGCACGCTCAGCCATGAGGATCGCCGCACAGTCTCCCCAGGCGAGCTCGTTGCGCCAGCGCGAGACCTGCTCCATTCGCGCGCTCACACCCTCGCCGCCGCCGGTGCGCTCGTGCCGGCGCCGGCCCGTGAGGCGCGCCTCCACGAGGACCAGCAAGTCCTCCCGCGACATCTCCAGCCACGACGGCTCGTTCGCCGCGACCCAGCGCGCAACCGACGCGTGACGGAGCGCCAGCCCCGCGCGCTGCTCCGCATCGAGGTGGGCGATCGCCTCCGACGCCTCGCGCCAGAACGACGCATGCTCGGGGCGGCGCATGTCGCGCACCCATTCCAGCTGCTTGGCGCTCTCCGGGATGGCCCCGAGATCGACCGCGGCCCGCCGGATGTCCTCCACCAGCGGATCCGCCTGGCCCGCCGGCAGGTCACGGAGCAGCGCGACGCTCGCATCATCACCGGGGTCGATGCGCCGAAGCAGCGCCCAGGCGTCCTGGCGCGTCCGCTCGGCGAACGGTCCATCGAGGGTTCGGTCGGCGAAGACGCCGAAGACGATCCCGTCGAGCGTCGTATCCGGGTGCAGCGCCAGCAGCGCCGCGCGCTCGGGTCGCTCGTCGTCGGGTGGCGTCGGCACGGCGCGTGACCAGGAACGCACCAGGGCCGCAGTCAGGTCGGTCCAGCCGCGCTCCCCGGCCAACGCGCTGATGCGTTCGATAACCGGCCACGAGGTCTCGGTGGGCAGCAGCAGGGCGAGCATCGCGCGCGAGTCCGCGTCGTCGTCGGCGAGGAGCGTGTCGATGGCCGCAATGCGCACATCGGGCGAAGCGCTGCGCTGCCACGCCAGGCTCTTGATCCCCTCGCGCGTCTCGGCCGGCAGGGGGGTGGTCCCGCGCAGACGCTCGAGGTCCGCGATCCGCGCCCGATCCGGCGCATCGGCGTCGTCGAAGGGCGCGGCGGCCACCGGAGCGCTCCCGCCGGCGCCCGAAGCGCACCCGACAAGCCCCGCCTGGAGCAGCGGCAGGCAGCAGATGAGTCCGATCATCGCGCGATTGCGTGGAAGCATGGCGTCACTGTAGTGATGACGGCGCGCGCCGGGTTGCCCGGCCCCCGGGCCGATCTACCATTGCGAGAAGCCACGCACCCGACCGGGGCGCGAAGCACGAGGATCCGATGGCGACACGCATTGCACACGACCGCGCCGGCGAGGACGCGCCCGAGGGAGGCGACCTGCAGGCCATCACGCTGCGCGTCGCCAAAGTGCTCGCCTTGATCCGGCCCGCCATCCAGCGCGACGGGGGCGATGTGGAGCTTCTCGAGGTCACCGGAACAGGGCTCGTCCGCATCCGTCTGCTCGGCGCGTGCATCGGCTGCCCCTCGGCCGCGATGACGCTCAAGTACGGGATCGAACAGAACCTGCGCGACCACGTGCCTGGCGTCACCGGCGTCGAGGCCGTCGAGTGACCGGTCGCTGCGGAGTGCATACTCCACAATCGACATGCTGATATTTGTCCTATTTCGGCGCAGGGAAAATCGCGATCAGCCGGTCGCAATTCGCGCAACCAGTTGGTAGCCTTCGAGTTGGTGGGCCAACCGGCGCGTGGGGCGCCGGAGGACAGGAGGTCCGTGGCGATGTTGGTGATCACACGGCGAGAGGGCGAAGAGGTCGTCATCGGCGACCCGTCAAACCCGCTCGGCGTCGTTCGGGTGGTGGGCATGAAGGGCGATCGCGTTCGCCTTGCCTTCGACTTCCCGCGCGAGGTCGATGTGCATCGGCGCGAGATCGCCGAGCAGATCGTCTCCGAGGCGCCGCAGGTGGTGGCGAAGCTCAAGCCCGCGGCGCAAAGCGGCCAGGGCTGACTCGCGCCCGGCAACCCGAATCACGCACAGGCTGGCGTCACTCGCGCGCCGAAAGCGCTGTCTCCGCCGCCACGCCCTCGCCGGCCTCCAGCGGCACGGTCGGGTCGATCGGCCCCCAGTCCACGCGCAGCGCGCCCAGCAGGGTTCCCGTGGCCACCGCAAGATTCACCTGTGAGATCTGGTAGTCCGCGAGCGCCCGCACCTCGCTCGTCTGGGCGTCGGCCAGCGACGCCGCGGCGTCGAGCACATCGGTGCTGGTCCGCCGGCCGACCTCGAACTGGCGCTGTTCGGCCTGCAAGGTTCGTGCGGCGAGGATCGCAGCCTGACGGGCCGCGAGCACGCGCCGCCAGTCCACGCGAATGCGCGTGACCGCGTTGCGAACCTCCTGCTCGATGCCCTGACGCTGGCTGTCGCGCGTGACGATGCGCTGCAGGCGCGCCAGCATCGCCTGGCGGAGGCGTGATTCCGCGCCTTCGTTGCCCAGGGGCACCTCCAGCGAGGCCGAGACCGTCCAGTCCGCGAACTCACGCCCGGCCAGCTCGTCGACCGAGTTGCCGAGGTTGCCGCCCAGGCCGTTGTAGATGTACGCGAAGCTCGCATCGAGGCGAGGCAGCAACTGGTTCTTGCGCAGCTCGATCAGGCTCTGATCGATCACGAGCTGCAGCTCCGTCTGGAGCAGATCCATCCGATTCGCGAGGGCGGCGGTGACCAGCGGATCGGGATCGATCTCGTAGGCGATCGGATCGGGATCCGTCGCCGGCACGAGGACGATCGACCCGCCGAGCTCGAGGCCCGGCGCATTCATGATGCGCTTGAGCTCGCGCTCGGCCTCGATGACCTCGTTCTGCGCCAGGATGATCGCTTCGAGACGCTGCGCGACGCCGGATTCGGACCGGATGATCTCGATCTCCGGGTCGGCGCCCGCCTGCACGCGCCGACGCGCGCGGTCGAGCTGCTGCACCGCGACCTCGTACTCCTGTTGGCGGACATCGAGCGCACGACGGACGGCGTAGAGCCGCCAGTAGGCGCGCTCGACGGAGGCGAGCTGGTTGATGACCTCGAGCTTCGTCCGCGCCTCATCGATGTTCTGCTGGATCGACGCGACGCGCAGCGGATAGGTCGTCGCGCGCCGGCCGGCGTTGCGCAGCAGCGGGTGGCTGATCGAGAATCGCGCATCGGTTTCGAACGACGGGTCGAGCGTCGCGAACTGGTTGTTCGTCGCGGTGCGGTCGCCGATGAAGTCCACCGTCACCTCGCCGCCGGTGCGGGTCGGGATGCGGAGGCCCAGGTCGATGTTCGTGTTCTCGACCTGCGAGCCGGTCAGCTGTGACGCAGTGGGCTGATCGGTGTCGGTGTACCGACCGTCGGCGAAGAAGAGCGCCTCGAACGCCGCCTCCTCTTCGCTCACGCGCGCCATGCCGACGACCGGGTCGATCAGCGCGACGCGCAGGTCAAGGTTGTTCGAAAGCGCCAGCGCCCGCGCCTCCTCGATCGTCAGGTCGAAGGTGTCGCTGGTGCGGAGGCGCTCGGCGTAGTCGAGCACCTCGGCGGTCAGCTCCTCGTCCGTGCGCGTGGCGACCTGGAACCCGGTGAGGTCGAGCGGCTCGACGACGCGCACGCGCTCGGCGCTCGTGCGCGGTCCGTAGTCCTCGTCCATCGGCGCAAAGGGGTTCGCGCACCCGGTGAGCAGGCCGGCGGCGGCCAACGACGCGCCGGCGGCGCGAGCGATGTCATTCATGTCGCAGGGCCTCGATCGGATCGAGTCGTGCGGCCTTGATGGCCGGGAACATGCCGAAGACGACGCCCACGCCCGCGCTGAACGCGAAGGCCAGCGCGATCGCCCAGGCGGGAATGTGCGCGTTGGCGAGGTTCTCGTCAAGGTTCTGCAGCCCGATCGTCATCGCCTGGCCGAAGACCAGGCCGACCAGGCCGCCGACCACGCAGAGCACCACCGCCTCGACGAGGAACTGGAGAAGCACGATCGCCGGACGTGCGCCGACCGCCTTGCGCAGACCGATCTCGCGCGTGCGTTCACTCACCGAGACGAGCATGATGTTCATGATGCCGACGCCGCCGACGAGCAGCGAGATGCTCACCACGCCGCCGGCGATCGCCGTGATCCCGGCGGCCAGCGCCTCAAACTGATCGATGAACTGCTGCATCACCTGGACCTCGAAGGTGTCCAGGTCGCCGGCCTCGATGCCGCGCATCTTCCGGAGCGTCCAGCGGACCTCCGCGAGCGCGTCCTGCGCCAACTCGGGGTCGACGACGGTGCCGATGGCGTAGTTGATCCACCCGCGCGGGTTGAGGCGACGCGCCGTCTCGAGCGGGATAAAGAACTCCGCGCGGCTCTCGCCGCCGCCGAACATCGCGCCGACATCCTTCGTCTCGACGACGCCGACGATCAGGAACCGTCGATCTTTGATGTAGATGAAGTCGTTGACCGGGTCGCGATCGAGGTTCAGCTCCTCGACGGCCTTCTCGTTGATGAGGACGACCGGCCTGCCTTCCTCCTCATCGATGCTGGTGAACGGGCGCCCGAAGAGCACGAACCGCTGCTCGATCTCATGCCACTGCGGCCAGATGCCGCTGACGCTCGTGTTCTCGATGACCTCGTCGCCCGAGCGGACCTCGTAGGCGCCCGCGAAGATCGGCGTAATCTGCTCGATCGACGGCGCGTGCTCAAGCAGGCCGTCTATCTCCTCGACCGTCAGCTGCACGCTGTCCCAGGAGATCTGCCCGCGAAGCTCCCGAGGCACGCGCCCGTCGAGGTAGACCTTGTTTGCCCCGAAGGTCTCGAACTCGTTGAGCACGAACGACCGCATGCCGGTGAGGGCCGCGATCACCGCGCTCACCGATGCGACACCGATGATGATGCCCAGCGCGGTCAACGCTGCGCGCGTCTTGTTGGCCCAGATCTGCCCGAGCGCGAGCACCACCGTCTGCACGAATATTCGCAGCGGCATCATGACGACACCTCCTGCGTTTCAGGCGCGCCCGCCCTCCGAGGGTCCGAGCGGACGACCGGCGCCGGGTGCGCCGCCTCCTTCTGGAACGTGTCCTCGACGCTCTTCTGGAAGCCGGCGGCGACGCTCGCCAGCCACTGGCGGTGCTGCGGGTCCTCATCGGTCGGGTTGTCGCTGAGGATCTGCCCGTCACGGAGGCGGACGATCCGCTGGGCTCGCCCCGCGATGTCCTCCTCGTGCGTCACGATCACGATCGTCTGCCCGGCGCCGTGCAGCTCCTCGAAGAGGCGCATGATGTCCTCGCCGGTCTGTGAATCGAGGTTGCCCGTCGGCTCGTCGGCGAGGATCAGCGCCGGCTCGTTGACCAGCGCGCGGGCGATCGCGACGCGCTGGCGCTGGCCGCCGGAAAGCTGGTTCGGCCGGTGGTGCACGCGATCACCGAGGCCGACGAGTTCGAGCGCCTTCTGTGCTCTCTTCTTCGCGCCCCACCAGGACGTCTTCGAGTAGAGCAGCGGGAGCGCGACGTTCTTCAGCGCGCTCGCGCGGCTCAGCAGCTCGAATGACTGGAAGACGAAGCCGATCTCCTTGTTCCGAACAGCAGCCAGGTCCGCCGCGCCGAGCTTGTGCGTCGGCCGCTTGTTGAGCATGTACGCGCCGGCGGTGGGGCGGTCGAGGCAGCCGAGGATGTTCATCAGCGTCG
>JBICHM010000187.1:0-14795 GCA_043101835.1 Phycisphaerales bacterium
GATGGAGTACGCCCCCAACCGCGAAGCGCTCTCCAGCCGCCTCAAGGGCGTGCAGGTCCGCTCACAGGGCCTCGTCAAGCGCGTCGGCGGCCGAGGCTCCTGATCCGCGCGACTGCACGAAGCGCACGAAAAAGGGCGTCCCGAGGGGGGACGCCCTTTTGTCATGCGTGTGCTTCGGCGCCGGCCTTACGGGCACGGCCCCCACGCGCCGAGCAGGAGTCCGAGATCCGCCCCGTTCACAACGCCATCGCCGGTGAAATCGGCGTTGGGAAAGCTCGTGCCCCAGGCGCCGAGCAGTTCGCCGAGGTCGGCGCCATCGACAAGTGCGTCGCCGTTCACATCGCCCGCGCAGCGGACGAGTTCCAGGCGGATGTTGTCGATCCGCCACTCTGGCCCGGGGACGGCGGGAGGCAGCGCGGGGAAGTCCGCGATCGATCCCATAAGGATCTCGACGAAGGGAAACCCGTTGTTGTACGCCGGTGTCGCGCTCGCGACGCCGCCGTTCGGCGCGGGGTCGTTGATGCCCGCGAGCCCGGGCAGCCCGAGGGGGATCCAGTCACCCCGAGCGCTGACCGTCGCGCCGCCGTCGGCTGAGAACTTGAAGATCGGGTTCGTCGCGATCTGGTCGAGGAAGCGCGTCCCGGTTGTTCCGCCGAAGGAGAGGGTGGACTCGTCGTTCCAAAGCGCGACGATGTCGCCGGGGGCCAGCGTACGCGGGCCGATGACCGCGCCCGTTCCCGGATCAACCTCCGTCACCTGCGGCAGGTTCGTCGGGCCCGGCCAGAACTCGGTGATCTCGAAATAGAAGTACGCCGGGTTCGTTGTCGAGTTGAACGAGCCGGTCGCGCCCAGCGGAAGCGGGGCGAGGCCGCCTTCGGGCGCGGCGGCCGCGCCGAGGCTCGTCCAGGTGATCGCCTGCGCAGGCGTTCGCGCATCGAAGCCCATCGACAGCACGATGCTGTCAAGCCCGCTCACGAAGGCCTGCGGACCGGACGCGAACTCGCTGAGCGCCGTGCCCGAAAGCACAAATGGCGCCGCGCCGTCGTCGAGCGTCACCTCCCAGTCGCCGCCGGGGCGGACGTCCACCGTGCAACGGATCCATGTGTTCCCCGGCACGAGCCACGCCTCCTGCTGGAGGATCGACTCGGGCGTCGTCGGGAACGCTCCGGCGTTCGGGTTGTCGCGCAGCGCATAGAGGAACCGCGAGTCGGCCTGCGATTCGCTGCGGAAGTAGTTGTCCGGGAAGCTGTCGGCGCCCGGTGTCACGGCGCCGGTTGTGGTGTTGAAGGTGTTGCCGTCGATGAAGTTGTTGGGCCCGCCGAAGACGAGGCGGGTGATGAGCGTGTCGCCGCCGTAGGCGCCGACGATGTCCCACGCCAGGCGCCCGCGCGGCCCGGCCGCGGGGTCGTCGACCGCGATATAGAGGTCGAAGGCAAGGCGCGCCCGCTGCCCCGGCGCCGGCAGCGCCTGCGGGAACTCGCCGGTCAGCGCGACATCAAGGTCGCCCTCGTCCGCATCGGCGCTGACGTACGGCGACGAAAGCCTGAGGTACGGGAACTGCCCGTCACGGACGAACTGCGCGACAAGCGTGTCGACGCCCGTCAGGCTCGACCAGCGCCGCAGGTAGGTGTAGTCGAAGCGCCCGACGACGGGCGTCGACTGATCCCAGAAATCCGGCGAGTTGTCGCTCGTGCGCGTCCACACGCCCTCGGCGCGCGGGCCGCAGGAGAGCGTCGGGTCGAAGAACCGAACCGGCGCCGGCTGGTTCAGCGGCCCCGGCGGGGGGGCGCCGGCGGGCGAGAGCGCCGGCGCGATGTTGTCCACCACGAACACCGTCATGCCCGGCGCGAAGCCCAGCGGCGGCACGCCGTACTCCACAAAGTTCGCCGTGTAGTAGTAGCCGAGCGTGAACTCGTCCACCGTCTGCCCGGGCGCGAGCGTCGTGATGTCGATCTGGCTGTCCGGCCCGCTGAAGAAGGCGCCGAGCCACGGCGTCGCGCCCTGGCCGCCGAGCGGGACGCCCACCGTGTAGCTGCCAAGATTGTCCTCGTAGGGCAGCGTGAAGGGCGGGTGCCCGATGAAGGGCGGGCCGTCGATGGTCGACGGCCTCGGCGCAACGGTTGCGGCGGTCAGCGCATCCACCGCGATGTCGTCGTAGTAGATCTGGCTGAAACCCGCGCCGGGCGCGTTGTCCCCCCAGAACTCGAGCATGTCGAACTGCAGGAACTGCGTGGTGACTTCCGCGACGCCCTCGATCGATCCATCGAGGGTCGCCTCGACGCCGCCGATGAAGATGCGCACCAGCCCGTCGCCCTGTGCGCCGAGCTCGACGCTTGCGCGCACCTCGAACCACTGATTCGTCGGCGTCGTGATCGGCTGCCCCCCGCCGTCGAGCAGCGGCACATTGATGAACCGCGCGTTCACGCCGTTGGTGTGCGTGTCGGTCGGCCCTTCGGTCTGATCCTCCGGCTGGCCGGGGTCGAAGTTCGGGTTCGCGACCCGCGCGTACACCCGGTCGTCGGAGAATGACCCGTTACGCGCGCCCAGCAGAATGCGCGCCGTGTACGCGTTCGGCCCGTCGCCGATGTGGATCGCCCGCCCGGCGAGCGTGTCGGGCCGGTAGACCTGCACAGCAACCTCCGCCGGCTGCGCCGCCGTCGCTGCGGCCGGCGGGACCTCGCGCCGGAACGCCAGGTCGAACTGTCCGTCATTCGAGGCCTGGAGCTGCTCGATGGATTGCGAGCCTCCTGGCGTGTGATTCCGGAGCGGCGAGATGCCCGCGCTCCCGTCGCCGTCATCCCACTGCGCGCCGAGGAAGGAGAGGCCGACCAGTTCGTAGTTCTCGAGGTCCTCGAAGAACGGCAGGCAGAACGCCGGCGGATCGCCGACCTCGAACTCGCTGCCCAGCACCGTGTAGTTATCCGCGTACCAGTCGTGCGGCTGGAAGCCCGTGACCGTGCCGTCGGGGTCGGCGCCGCCGACGAGCTGCAGCGAATCCACGGTGCTCGCGAACAGCGGGGCGCCCGCCGGTGATCCCGTCGAATCGAGGAATCGGATGGGCGGTTGACTGAACTCGTTGAGCGCAGGCCCGTTGCCCTCGATCGGCGTCGTGTTCGGGTCGTCATCGACGCCGGGATAGATCTGCAGCCAGTCCTGCGCGAAGATCTCACCGGCGAAGGCGCCGCGGGACGGATCGCCCGGGAACCCGTCGTGGATGGAGTCCTGCTCGAACGCGTTGACGCCGATCGTCGAGGCGTCACGCACCCACACGCTCGCCCCGTCGCCCGTGACACGGATCCCGACCGTGAACCATTCGCGCTCGGCGGTGCGGTGCGGCTCCGCTGCGACATAGAACTCGCCGCCGCCCAATCCACCGTACGGCGCGAGCACGACCAGCCGGTCAAGCACGCTGTCCTGGTTGAGAAACGGCGCGAAATCAGCGATCGCGGCGCCGCCCATGAACACGCTGGTGACAATGAAACTCTCGGCAAACGACACCGCCCGGAACCAGGCGAAGGTCGTGATGTCGTCGAGATAGAAGTCGCAAAGGATCGTCAGCGGCTGCTCCGGTGTCGGAATCCGCAGCGGATGGTTCACGCGCGCTGTGAAGTTGTTCGCTGTCACTGGCGCCTGCGGATCGACCGTCCCGCGCGGCGAGGCGAAGAACTGGCTCCGCGCGCCCGTCGGGTCCGGCCCGCCGGTCACGCCATGCCGGTCGAAGCCCGTGCCGCCGGGGTTCCAGTTGGTCCCGCTCTGCGCGATCGCGTTGTTGACGACGCCGTTGTAGTCGGCCGCCCCGCCCCAGACGAAGCCCAGCGGCGACACCTGCCCGGCGAGCTCGAACCACGAGGAGCTCGGCGAGAGCGCCGTGTGCGGCACATAGCTCTCGAAGCCCTCGAAGATGTCGTCGCTGTCGATCAGCCCCGCCCATGGGTTGGGATTGCCGATCGTCGGATCGACGCCCCCCGCGGCCCGCTCGAAGGCCGCTCCGGGCGTCACCGCCAGTTCGGCACGCCCGAAATCGGCGCGCGTGTCGCGCAGGTCCGCTTCCGTGAATGACTGCGCCAGCGCAGGCGCGCACGCGGCGCTGCCGGCAACGATCACGAGTGAGAACGCACGCATATGGGATTGCTCCGTGTCATTGGCAGGGGCCCCAGAGGCCGAGCAGCAGGCCGAGGTCGGCGCCGTCGACGCCGCCGCTGCCGTTGAGATCCGCCGGGGAATCCGGATCGCCCCAATCGCCGAGCAACAGGCCGAGGTCGGCGCCGTCGATCACGCCGTCGCCGGAGAGATCGCCGAGGCAGCCGCTGATGTCGAGGAAGATGTTGTCCACGTACCACGCCGCCGCGGGCGTTGCGGGGCCGAAGGCGGGGAAGTCCGCGATCGAGCCCATTAGCATCGTGGCGTAGGGAATCTGGTCGTTGTACGGCGGCGCCAGGTTGGCGACGCCGCCCGCGGGCGCGGGATCATTGAACCCGTCGTACCCGGGCAGACCGAGCGGAATCCATGTGCCGCGCGCCGTGATCGTCGCACCGCCGTCGGGCGACACGCGGAACTCGGTGTTCTTCGCGATCCGGTCGATGAAGGGTGTGCCGGACGGGCCGCCGAACGCCGCCGTGGACTGATCGTTCCACAGCACGACGACATCGCCCTGCGCCGCGGCGGCCGTGCCCATCGTCACGCCCGTCGCCGGGTCGATCGCGGTGACCAGAGGCATGTTCGCAGAGCCTGCCCAGATCTCGAGGATCTCGAAGTAGAGATAGGTCGGGTTGCTGACCTCGTTCAGCGATCCGTTGGGGTTCGTGTTTGCGCCCGCCGGAAGCGGCGCGACGCCGCCCTCCGGCGCGGCCGCGGCTCCGAGGTCCTGCCAGGTGATCACCCCGCGCGTCGGCTCCGCGCCGGCCCCCGGATCGAAGCCATTCCAGAGTTCGAGCGAACTCGTGCCGGCGACATCGCCGCCGCCGGCGTCGAGCGCATCGCCCGCCAGCACCAACGGCGCGCTGACGCCGTCGTCGAAGGTCATCGTCCACGCGCCGTCGGGCTCGATCTCCGCCGAGCAGCGGAGCCAGGTGTTCCCCGGCACGGTGTACGCAGTCTGCTCGAGCATGAACTGGGGCACGCCAAAGCCGCCGTTCGGATTCGGCACGCGCACATACATGCGCGTGGGGTCGGCGTAGGTCGGCGCGCCGCCGAGCGATTCGGGCTGGCCGCGGAAGTAGTTGTCAGGCAGTCCATCTGCCCCGGGCGTGACGGCGCCGGTGCTCGTGTCGATAGTGTTCACATCGAGGTAGTTGTGCGGACCACCGAAGACGACGGTCGCGATCTCGCCGCCCTGTGCGCCGGGGCCGCGGAGCGTCCACGCGAGCCTGCCGCGCGGGCCGACGAGCGGGTCGTCGATCGCGATGTACAGGTCGAACTCGAGCAGCGCCGCCTCACCGGCGACCGGCCGCGCCTCGGGAAGCAGCGCGAACAGGTGCGGGTCGAGGCCGCCGAGGGTGGCGAAGCCGTCGGCCACCGTGGAGCGCAGCGCGGCGACCTGCTCCCGGAGCGGGAACTGCACCGCGTCGTACAGCGCCGACTCCTGCGCGATCGCGCCGGTGAAACGCGGCCGATAGGTGAACAGGTACCGCCCCATCACGGGCGTCGCGCCGTCCCACACGCTGGGCGTTGCTGCAGTGAGCACAAGGTCGGCGATGCCGAGCGTGGCGCAGTCTTCGTTCTGGAACGCCGCCTGCCGCGGCGTCGAGGTCGAGCCGGGCGCCGGGTTCGGCGATGGCGGCTGATACGGCGCGATGTTGTCGACGACGAACACTGTGTTGCTCGCGCCCACACCGCCGGGCAGAGCGCCGCTGACCACGCTGTCGATCGTGTAGTAGTACCCCTCGGTGGTCGTATCGACGCTCTCGCCGGCGCCGAGCGGGATGATGACCAGCTGCGTCAGCGGCTCGTAGAACAGCGTCGCCAGCCACGGCGTGACGCCCTGCCCGCCCAGCGGGCGGTCCTGCTGGTACGCCGCCAGATCGTCCACATACGGCAGCAGGAATGGCGGATGATTCGAGAACGGCGCATCGCCCACGGTCAGCGGCGTCGGCTCGAGGTACGGCGGGCCAATGACCTCGAGGTCATCCACCCATATGGTGCTGCCAGCGAGCTCGTTCCCGCTCCAGAACTCCAGCTCGTCGAAGACGCCCGACGGCGACGAGAGCGATGTCACGCCCTCGACCGACCCCTCGGCGAAGACCTCGACGCCGTCGATGAACACGCGCAGCGACTCCGGCTCGTCGTAGGGGGCCGCCACCTCGATCACCACCTCGAACCACTGGTTCTGCGGCACGGGGACGACCTGCAGTCCGCCATCCACCAGCGGCACATTGACGAAGCGCGTGTTGCGCCCGTTCACATGCTGGTCGGCCACACCCTCGTCGATCGCCTCGAGCTGATTCGGATCGAAGTTCGGGTTCGGCACGCGCGCATAGAACCGGTCGTCCACGACGCCGGCGCCGTTGCGCGCGCCCATGAGCAGCCGGAATGCCCAGTCGTTGCTGATCGTGTTGTCATCAGCGAAGACGCCCCGTGTGGACGCCGGGCCGTCGAGAATCACCTGCATGCGCACCGAAAGCGGCTCGGTTGAAGTCGGATCCGCGCGCGGCGTGCGGCGTCGGAACGCCTCGCCCATGAGCCCGCTCGCAAACGGCACGCTGAACCGCGCCGACTGCACGCCGCCGGGCGTGTGGTTCGCATCGGTCGCCATCGAGCTGCCGTCGGCGCCAAACCAGACATTCGATTGCAGGCTCATCGGGCCAGGCGTCCACTGCTCCATGTCGTCAAAGAATGGCACGCACTCGGGCGCCGGCGACGGGAGCGTGAACGGCTCGCCCAGCACCGTGTAGTTGTCCACGTACCAGTCGTGGGGCTGGAACCCGGGGACCAGATTCTGGTTCGGGTCGCTGCCGCCGATGATCTGCAGGCCGTCCACCCCGATGCAGAAGAGGCGTCGCCCGGCGGGCGAGCCGGAGGCGTCGAGGAACATCTCTGCCGGCTGGAAGTTGAGATTGAGCGCACCGCCCGCGCCTTCGATCACGGGTGTGCCGGGGTCATCCTCGACGCCGGGGAAGACCTGCAGCCAGTCCTGCGCGAAAATCTCGCCAGCGAAGGCGCCGCGCGTCGGGTCGCCGGGGAACGCGTCGTACGCCGAGTCCTGCGCGAAGCCGTTCACGCCGATCGTGGACGCGTCGCGCACCCAGATGCTGAACGAGTCGACCGTCTGCCGGATCGCGATCTGGTACCACGCGCGCTCCGCGATGCGGTGCGGTTCCGGCGCGACGAAGTACTCGCCTTCGTTCTCGCCGCCGACCTTGGCGCCGAGCATGACGATGCGATCGCTCGGGGTCGTGCAGTCACCGAAGAACGGGCAGAAGTACTGGAAGTCGTACCCGCCCATGAAGAGGTTCGTGACGATGCCGCCCTCGACATTCGAGACCGGTCGGAACCAGGTGAAGGTCGTGATGTCGTCGAGGTAATAGTCGATCACCGTCGCGACGGGCGTGTCGAGCGTCGGCGCGAAGTAGTCGTGGCGAAGCCGCGCGATGAAGAGGGTGCCCTCGACTTCCGGCTGCGGCTCGATCGTCCCCCGCGGCGAGGCGACGACCTGGCTGCGCGCCTCCGTCGGATCCGGCCCGCCGACCACGCCCTGCCGGTCGAACCCCGTACCACCAGGATTCCAGTTCGGCCCCGTCTGCGCGATGGCGTTGTTGACGACGCCGTTGTAGTCCGCGGATGCCTGCCAGACATTCCCGTTCGGCGCAGTCTGCCCCGCGAGCTCGAACCAGTCGGCGCTCGAGGCGAGGCTCGTGTGCGGCGTGTAGTGCTCGAAGCCCTCGTGGAAGTCGTCGGGGCCGATCAGCGACGCCCACGGGTTCGGGTTGCCGAGCGTCGGGTCGTGCGAGCGCGTCGCCCCCCGCGCATCGACCGTTCCGGCGCCGCCGATCAGCCCGTCGATCGCGCCGATGTTGCGACTGCGGCGCATGTCATGATCGCGCAGCGTGTGGTCGCCGGAGCGCGGCACGACATGGAACGCATCCGGATCAACCGGCGTCGAATCCTGACCGAGGGCAGTGTGCAGGGGGAACACGGACGCGGCGCCGGCCGCGACCACGAACAGTGGACGGAGAGTGCGCATCGTGCGCCTCGCTTTCGATGTGGAGATCCGCTCGCGTCTCCTCCCGCTCCGTCCTCGAGCCGAGTCTCGCGCGCAGCGCAGGCCAACGCAAGCGAAAAGGCGCTGTATTGCTGCGGGGTGCGGCGCAAAAAGAAAAAGGGCGCTGCGGAGCGAGCTCCGCAGCGCCCAATCGTGATTCGAATCTCACGCGAGGCGAACCCCGTGTGAGGGTCGGATCAGGTTACGGGCACGGGCCCCAGGCGCCGAGCAGGAGACCGAGGTCAGCACCATCGGTCGCGCCGGAACCGTTGAGGTCCGTCGCGCCAGGCTGGCCCCAGTTGCCCAGGAGGAGACCCAGGTCAGCGCCGTCGATGCCGCCGCTGCCGTTGAGGTCGCCGAAGCAGCCCGCGATGTCCATGAACACGTTGTCGACGAACCACCCGGCGGCCGGAACCGGAGCCGGCGCGGCGGGGAAGTCGACGATCGAGCCCATGAAGACATTCTGGAACGGGAAGCTGTTGTAGGGCGGAGCCAGAGCCTGCAGACCGCCGTTGGGCGCCGGATCGTTGATGCCGGTGTCGCCCGGGAGGCCCAGCGGAGTCCAGTCACCGCGAGCGGTGATGGTCGCGCCGCCGTCAGCCGAGATCTGCCACTCGCCGTTGCGAGCGATGGTCTCGCTGAAGACAAGGCCCGCAGTGCCACCGAACTCGGTGGTGCTCTGGTCGTTCCACAGCGCGACGATGTCGCCCTGGATCATGTCACGGGTCGCCAGGAGGGCGCCGCTGACAGGATCAACTTCCTGAACGGTCGGGAGGCCCGTGGAGCCGCCCCAGATCTCGAAGATCTCGAAGTAGAAGTAGTCGGGGTTGGTCGTGTCGTTGTAGGAACCGTTCGGGTTGTCACCAGCGCCCGGGCTGAGCGGGCTGGTGCCGCCTTCCGGAGCGGCGCTGGCGCCGAGGGTGTTGAAGGTGATGGGCGAGGAAGCCGAAAGGCCGTCGCCGCCATCATCGAAACCGGCCTGCAGGAAGAGGCCGTCGGTGCCCTGGACATCGCCCTGGCCGGCCTGCAGCGCATAGCCGGTGAGGACGAACGGCGTGCCGCCGTCATCGAAGGTCAGGGTGTAGTCGCCGTTCTGATCGATCTCGGCCGTGCAGCGGATCCAGGTGTTGCCCGGGATCGCGTACGCGGTCTGGTTGAGAACGAACTCGGGGTTGCCGAAGCCGGCGAGCGGGTTCGGGACGCGGACGTACATGACGGTGGTGTCAGAGTACGTCGGAGCGCCGCCGAGGCTCTCGGCGTAGCCGCGGAAGTAGTTGTCCGGGAGACCATCAGCGCCGGGCGAGATCGCGCCGGTGCCGGAGTCGAAGGTGTTCTCGTCAAGGAAGTTGTTGGGACCACCGAAGACGACGGTGGCGATTTCGCCAGCCTGCGCGCCGGGGCCGAAGATCGACCAGGCGAGACGGCTGCGGGGGCCGACGAGCGGGTCGTCGACGGAGATGTAGAGGTCGAACGCGAGTTCGGCCGTCTCGCCGGGACCCGGGCGAGCCTCGGGCAGCAGCGAGGTGAAGATGCCGTCGAGGTCGCCAAGGTTGGCGTCCGCGGAGGCGAAGCTGTTGATCAGCGACACCAGCTTGCCGTTCGCCGGGACGTTGGTGCCGTCGGTGATGAGGAGCTCCTCACCAACGGTGCTGCCCCAGCGGACGGAGTAGGTGAAGTAGTAGCGACCGACGACGGTCGTGGTGCCGTCCCAGTTCGACGGGGTGGTGGAGTTCAGCGTCCAGTCGGCCTCGCTAAGGAGAACCTCGCTGGCGTCGCGGAACTTCGCACGCGTCGCGCTGCTGGTCGAGCCCGGAACCGGCGCCGGGTTCGGCGGCAGGGTCGGGGCGATGTTGTCGACGACGAACACGGTGTCCGACGCGACGGCGCCACCCGGCACGGTGCCGAGGAGCACGTTGTCGATGGTGTAGTAGTAGCCCGAGGTGCTGGTCGTGACCGGGTCAACGGTCGGGATGATGTCCAGCTGGGCGTTGGTGTCGGTGAACAGGCCACCGAGCCACGGCGTGGCGCCCTGGCCGCCGAGCGACCGCTGGTCCGAGTAGTCCTCGAAGCCATCGCTGTAGGGCAGGCTGAACGCCGGGTGACCCGTGTAGGGCGCGTTGGGAACGGTCAGCGGCGTCGGGATGAGCTCCTTCGGGCCGGTGATCGCGTAGTCATCGAGGTACCACTCGCTGAGCAGACCGTTGAGCTCGTTGCCGCTCCACGACTCGACCTGGTCGAAGCCGAGGGACGGGGTCTCGAGCGCAATCGGGTTGACGAGACCGAGGCCGGTCGTGTCAAGCTCGGTGGCGGTGCCGTTGATGGAGATGGAGACGTCGCCAGCACCGGTGCCGTCATCGATGACGGAGATGCTGATCGGGAAGAACGACGCGCCGATCGGCACGGTGGTGGGAGCGCCACCGCCGGCCGCGCGGAGCGGAACGTTCAGGAACGCCGTGTTGGCGCCGGGCGTGTGGGTCTGGTTCAGACCGGTCACGTCGGGCGACGGCAGGTTCGGATCGAAGTCCGGGTTGGGAAGGCGGACGTAGACGATGTTGTCGGAGATGAAGTTGCCGTCCTGGCCGCCGAGGATCAGGCGCGCAACGAAGTCGTTGGCCTGCGTGTTGTCATCGAGGAAGATGCCTCGGGTGACCGACGGGCCGTTCGGGATCCGCGCGTTGATCGTGAAGACGACCGGCGTCGAGGTGTCGGCCACGGCGACAGGCACGTCACGCGTGAACTGCTCACGGAAGACGTTGTCCGAGAACGCCGAGATCTGCTGGACCGACTGGTCGCCGCTGGCGGAGATGAAGTCGGTGATGACAGTCGAAGCGTTGTCGAACCACTGATCGTTCTGGAGGCCGAGCGGACCGGGGGTCCAGAGCTCGATGTCATCCAGGAACGGAATCTTGAAGTCCGGAACCGGATCCGGCAGCGCGTAGAGCGGGCCGATGACCGTGTAGTTGTCGATGTAGTAATCGTTCGGCTGGAAGCCGGGGATCGTGGTCTGGCTCGGGTCCGAACCACCGATCTGCTGCAGGCCGTTCACGCCGTTGGCGAACAGGCGCGGGCCGAGGGGACCCTCGGTCAGCGACTGCACCGTGGCTTCCTGGTTGAAGAGGTTGAACGCGGTGCCGTTGCCCTCGATGGACACGGTGTCGACGTCGTCCTCAACGCCCGGGAAGAACTGCAGCCAGCCCGACTGGAGGATCTCACCCTCGAAGGGGCCTTCGCCCGGGGCGAAGTTGAGGTCCCAGTCGATGCCGTCGGTGTCGATGACGCCGTCGGTGTCCTCGAAGCCGTAGCCGGTCGTGGTCGAGTCACGGACCCACACCGAGAAGGTGGTGGCGCCCATGCGGATCGCGCACTGGAACCACTCCTGCGTCTGGATCTTGTGGGGGTCCTGCGCGCCGAAGAACTCACCCTCGTCGAACGAACCCGGCTTGGGGCCGAGAATGATCAGACGATCGGCGATGTTGCTGGCGTTGACGAAGGGGGCGAAGTACTGGAAGTCGTAGCCGCCCAGGAACACGTTCGTGACGATGAAGCCGCTGACGAAGTCAACGGGGCGCCACCACACGAAGGTGTCGATGTCGTCCAGGTAGAAGTCCTGGATGATCGTGACCGGGTTGCCCGCGGTCGGGGCGTAGAGGGCGTGGTTCAGGCGGAACTGGAAGAAGCCGCCCGAGAGCTCCGGCTGCGTGGAGATCGAGCCACGCGGCGAGGCCGCGAACAGGCTGCGATCGCCCGACGGATCCGGACCGCCCGCGACGCCGTGACGGTTCTCGCCGATGCCGGCGGGATCCCAGTTGGCGCCCGTCTGCGCGAGGGCGTTGTCAACGACGCCGTTGTAGTCCGCGGATGCCTGCCAGACATTCCCGTTAGGCGCGGTCTGGCCGGCGAGCTCGAACCAATCCGTGGGGGGATCGAGGGCCGTGTGCGTCGTATAGGTCTCGAACGACTCGAGGAAGTCGGTCGCGGCGAGCGTCGAGGCCCACGGGTTCGGGTTGCCCGGGATGCCGGCGCGCGTGTTGCGGGCGGCGTCGTAGGGCGAGCCGTACTTGTGGGGGGTCTTGAGGCTCATGCCGTCGCCGACGATGACCTCGTCGATCACATCGGCGAGCGTCACGCGACGGGGGTCAACGCGACCCTCGCGCAGCTTCTGACGGATGTCGTTCTCGAGCTCCTTGCGGAGGCGCGAGTTCGGAGCGCCGATAGCGGCGTTCCGCTTCGCATCAAAGTTGTCCTGAAGCGTGGGCTTCGCCTGGTTCCGGGCGCCATCGGTCAGGGCAGTGCCCCGATCCGCATGGGCGACACCGGCCAGAGCCAAGCCGCAGGCTCCAACCAAAAGGCCGATTCTCATGAGACGATCTCCTCACTGCGGCGCGCACCACGCGCTGCCGAAGTCTTGGCGGCGTCGAACACTCGACGCCGAAATGCTGGTCGCCCCGGCGACCGCGCGGATCGCCGGAGCACAACAATCCTCAACGCCCGCTTGAGCGCTGCCCGCAGCCGATGGCCGCACTTCCCGTCGCCAGGTCAGTTCCAATGGCGATGGTCATGCGCCCCCCGATTGCGGGTAGTCCCGTCGAGTCGTGCGTGCCGCGCGCAGCTGAGCCAACACGCGCGGCGTGCCCGGCGTCTCCAGGTCCCGGCGGGACACGGAGGCGCGAGCCGCGCCACTCGCGAGCGTCGCACAAATCTTCAAACAACTACGAACTCTCCTCGAGGGCATGTCGCCCCTTCCCTAGTGATCCGATCTCCTCCTCAGGTCACGTAGGGTGCCCAGCACCACGACTATGCACGGACGTCGCCCCTCTTGCAAGGGGATTCTTGCGAAATCGACACCCGATCATGATGTGAACAAGCAGGGGCGCGGGTCCCAAAATCGCCCCTGTGCATAGCGCCAGGGGCGTTTTTGGCTATGGCGCAGACCCGTCAGAACCGCCAGAACTTTTCGTCGGCAGCCCGTCGTCAACGGCCGAAACGTCCTGGCTGATGTTCTCGGACGCTCGCTCGAGGCGCGTCCGATCCGCATCGCTCAGCCGCTCGCCGTAGAGCGCCAACGCGCGAGCCGCCACGCTCGGCGCGTGCTCCAGCCCCGCCCGCTCGACGATCGCGCAGGCCTCCAGCCACGCCGACACCGGCGCATCGAGCGTCGCGGCCCGGTCGAGGTCATTCGTCCACGCGAGGACGAGCACGAGCATCGCGCGCGCATCGAGCGAGGACGGCTCTCGGAGGCGGTCGACCAGGGCGAGCGCCCCGGCGCCGTCGGCGCGATCGAGGCGCGCCTGCGCCAGCGCCAGAAGCGAGGCGTCGGCGGGATCTGGTCGAGCCGCAAGCGATTCGAGCAGCGCGAGCCGCCGCGCCGGCGACTCGATGGACCAGTTAGCGTCGAGCGCCGCGTCCACCGGCATCTGGATGATCAGCGCATCTTCGTGTTCAAGGCGCTGGTCGCCGACGCCTGCGGCGGCGCAGATGGCGCGGAAGCGCTCGAGGCCGTCGCGCGCCGCGATGCGCGCACTTATGCCCTGCGCAATCGCGCCGAGCAGCGCAGGATCGCTTCTGAGCGCATCGGCGAGGTTGTCGTCCCAGCCAGGCCGGCGCGCCAGTGCGCCGGCGCCGGCAAGACGCACATCCGCGGATTCGCTCGTCAGTGCGCCCGCCGCGAGCCGGCGCAGGTCTTCGCGCGATCCGATCGCGTCGAACAGCCGGATGTGCGCCGGGGTCCACCGCTCGCTCGGGATCGCGCGAGCCCGATCGAGCGCCGCGGCGCGGCGCTCGGCGTGGTCGAGCATCCCTGCGCGCGCCATGGCGCCGAGCGCATCGGCGGCCGGGGCGTCGGCGGCGGTCGCGCTGCCGAGCCATCGGAGGGCGCCGTCGCCTGCGTTCGCGACCGGGAAGCGCGTCAGGATCGCGAGTTGCGCGCTCGCCGCGCCCGGGCTGGATTCCTCCGCGAGCGCGCCGGCCGCGGCGTCGGCGGCGTTCGACGGCGCAGCGCGCCCGACGATCTGCGCGGCCTGCACGCGCACCCGCTCGTCGGCGTCCCGCATCCGTTCGATCGCGGCCGCGAGCGCCTCGTCGGTGAGCGGGCGCGCGTTGAGCATGGCGCGCTGCGCGAGGTCAAGCCCGAGCAGGCGCAGTTCGACGCGGTCATCGGCGATCAGTTCGGCGACGAGTGTTGACCGCTGTTCCGGCGGGAGCGCGGCGTGCAGACGCCGGTGTGTCTCCACCAGCCGGGCGGCAAGGGCGTCGCGCTGCTGTTCGAGTCGCTGGGCCCGCTCGCCCTGCGCCGCGGCGACGCGCGCTCGCCATTCCGGTTCGCTGAGCCATTCAACCTCGGTCCACCAGTCGCGCCAGCGCGCCGGGTTATCGCCGAGCTGCGCCATGCCGGTCTGGCGGATCAGCGCACGGAGCGCCGCCGCGCGGACCGCGGGCGAGCGGGCGCCAGAATAGACCGCGAGGGCCGCGCGCACCGCGGCGCGGGATCGGCTCTCGGCGAGGCGCGAAAGGGCGCGCTCGGCGCTGTCATCGGGCGCGAGCAGCGCCGCGGCGCCGATCGTTCGCCACGCGCCATCGACAAGCTCCGGTTGCGAGAGCA
>JBICHM010000188.1:0-12028 GCA_043101835.1 Phycisphaerales bacterium
CACCTCCATCCGCAGGCGGAAGCGGCTGCCGTTGCGCTCATACGAGAACGGGATCTCCCGGAAGATGCCCCGGTGCGCCTCGCGCGAGAAATCCGCGGCGATCGTCTCGACGATGCGCAATGAGGCGTCCTCGCGCACCTCGATCGTCACCTGGTAGTCGTTGATGTCCCACGCCACGCCCTGCCCATGCGCGCCCGCGCAGGCCAACAGAGCAGCGCACAGCGCGACGATCGTCCGCAACACCCTCACGACAGCGCCTCCCCCACGCTCGGGGCGTCGCCCTCGCGCGGATCCTCCAGTTCGAAGTACTCCCGCGCCCGCAAACCCATCGCCCCGGCGACGAGCACCGAGGGGAAGGTCGCGCGCAGGATGTTCAGGTCGCGCACCACCGCGTTGTAATACCGGCGCGCCGCCTGAAGGTCCTCCTCCACATCCACAAGCTGGTCGTGCAGCGAGCGGAACAGCTCGTCGGCGCGCAGGTCCGGGTACGCCTCGGCGACGGCGAGCAGACGCACCGCGTCACGCCCCACTGCGCTCTCCGCCGGGGCCCGCTTGGCCGGCCCCGCGCCGGCCTCTGCGCGAGCCCGCGTGACATCCTCCATCGTCTTCGATTCGTGCGCCGCGTACGCCCGCACCACCTCCGCCAGACGCGGCACAAGATCCCACCGCTTCTTCAACTGCACATCGATGTCCGACCACGCGTTCTCGGCGCGCGCGCGGAGGCCGACCAGTCTGTTGAAGGTGACGACCGCCCACACGAGCGCCAGCGCGCCCACGACGATCGCAAGAAGCATCGGTGTCGACACGGCCGCACCCTCCCCGCTCGGCGCCAGCCTACCCGCCTCACGCAAGGTCCGCGCCCTTCGCGCGGTAGTACGCCCCGATGCCGACGCGATCGGGCGAAACGAACCGCGCCGCCATCACGGCGCTCCACGCCCGCCCGGCGCCGCCGTCGCGCTCGCGCAGGTACGCCTCGTAGCGCGCGTCGTACTCGGCCAGCTGCGCGCGCACCGTGTCGTCGTCGGGGTAGCGATCGTCGAAGAGCACGCTCGCCGGGTCGAGGCGCGGACGCGCCCGCGGCGATTCGTCCGGCAGCCCCGCGCACAATCCGTACAGCGGGAAGACCCCCTCGGGCAGGTCGAGCAGCGCATCCACCGCCGGCAGGTCGTTGCGCAGCCCGCCGATGTAGCAGACCCCGTACCCCATCGATTCAAGGGCCAGTGCGAAGTTCTGCGCAAAGAGCGATGCGTCGATCACCGCGAGCAGGAAGCCTTCGAGGCGCGTCTCGTACGGCTCGCCGTGCATCGCCGCCGCGATGCGGTGCCGGCGCGAGTCGCCGCAGATGACGAAGAACGCGCCGCATGAAGCGACCTTCTCCTGCCCCCCCGTGAGCCCGACAAGGCGCCGGCGCGCGCCCTCGTCGCGCACGCGGATGACGCAGTAGGCCTGCACCGCCGAACTCGTGGACGCCGCCTGCCCGGCCTCCACTGCGCGCAGGATGTCGCCCTCCGGAATCGGGTCCGGCCGGTAGCGCCGGATCGACCGGTGCGCCAGCATCGTCTCGATCGTCGGATTCATGGCCTCATCGTTCGGCACGGCCGGCGCGCAGGCAAGACAAACCGTCGCCATACTGCGTCCCCGGCCCAAAGCAATCTCGGAGAACATCATGCCGACGGACTACTCCCGGATACATAGGCTGCTGAAGATCATCACCCTCGTGCAGTCGCGCCCCGACTGGAACGCCGAGCGCCTCGCCGCCGAGTGCGCCACCAGCGAGCGCAATCTCTACCGCGACCTCAAGGAGCTCCGCGGCGCCGGTGTGCCCATCGACTTCGACGACCAGCGCGCCGGCTACCGCATCCGGCGCGATTTCTTCCTCCCGGCCGTGCACCTGACCGGCGAAGAGGCCATCGCGCTGGCGCTCCTCTGCGAGGAAATCGGCAGCCGCGAACAGGTGCCCTTCCTCAAGCCCGCCTGGCGGGCCCTCAACAAGATCGAGTCGATGCTCCCCGAGTCCATCCAGGAGGATCTCGGTGCGCTCCGCGGCGCCGTCGCCATCCGCAGCGCGCGCACCAACCCGCCCGACGGCCACAAGGATGTCTACGACCGCATCGCCGACGCGATCCGCGATGCGCGCACTCTCGAGTGCCGCTACGACTCCACCAACCCCGACTCCGACCCTGAAGAGACCTTCCGCTTCGATCCCTATGCCCTCTACTTCGGCGTGCGCGCCTGGTACGCCATCGGGCGCCACCACGGACGCGACGAGATCCGCAGCCTCAAACTCAGCCGCTTCACCGCCTGCACGAAGACCGGCGACGCCTTCGACCGCCCCGATGACTTCAGCGTGGACGCCCACCACGGCCACGCCTGGCGCATGATCCGCGGCCCCCGACACGAGGTGGAGATCTGGTTCGACGCCGCCTTCGCCCAGACCATGGCCGACACGCGCTGGCACCCCACCCAGGAGATCGAAGAGCACGCCGACGGCTCGGCCACCTTCCGCTGCACCGTCGATGGGCTTGACGAGATCGTCTGGTGGGTGCTCTCCATGGGGCCGCACTGTGTCGTGAAGGCGCCGAGCGAACTGGCGCAGCGCGTGCGCGATCTCGCCGAACGCACGGCCACCCACTACCGCGACTGAGCCCCGCATCCTCGGAAATGCCCGAGGTGTGCGCACCAATGACGCAGAGGCGTCACCGGCTTCTCGTATGAAGTGCGCTTGAAATGGTGGAGACGCTGCGATGCGCGCTCCGCCATTCCGTTTCTCTTCAAGGGGAGTGCGGCGCGTGCCGTCACCTCCGTGGATTCACGCAGCCGCCGGTCGGGCTCCGCATCCTCGCACCACTCTCCAGGGGCGCGGCCGGTTCCAAGCGCGATGCGCACAGGGCTGCGAGTCCCCCGCCTCGGGCAATCCTCCCCGGGGCGGGGGTTATGCGTTCGGGGTCAGACCACCGGCAGCAGCGCTCGAAGCGAGGCGATCTCCTCGGCGAGCGCGCCGTCGTCGGCGAGCGTCTCGCGCACCGCCTGCTCGAATGTCGCCCGGAACCGACGCTTCACGGTGTAGATCATCTTCGAGACCGCCTCCCCGTCGGCCACGCCGATCGCCGCGCCGATCCGCTCGATCGTCGGCTCCGCCCCGGCTCGGACCGCCGGACCCAGCACCCGCATCTCGAACGCCCGCCAATGCGCCTCCAGACCCAGAGCGCGGCAGTCGTCCTCCACGCGCTCGATCGTCAGGTGCACCAGGCTCGTCGCCCACCCCTCGTCGAAGGCCGCCTCGGGCGTCGCGGCGCTCGGTTCGGCGCCGTCGAGATCGCCCAGCGCCACCAGCGGTCGCGAGGGGCTGCGCCGCTCGCTGTTCGACTTCCGGTGCTCGTCGATGAGGAACCGCTGCAACGCCGTGAGCAGCAGCGATCGGAAGCGACCCCGATCGGGGTCCGCCCGCTCGATCAGCCGACGCCCCAGCACCACCTCCGCGACGAAGGACTGCGTCAGATCCGCCGCGTCCTCGCGCGAGCGACCCGCCCGGCGCAGGTACGCGTAGATGGGGCGCCAGTAGCGACCGAGCAGTCGCTCCAGCTGCGCAGGATCGCTCGTCGCGCCGATCACCTCAGTCCAGCGCGTCGTCTCGAACCTGGTGATGATCATTTCCGGCACGCGCATTCGCCCCGTGAATTGCATTGCATCAGCACTGCGATCGGCAGTATGAGAAAGGCGCCATGACGCGCCAACGCGAAACCCTGAATCCGCGCGCGGCTGCGCGCATCCTCGGGGAAACACTCGGGGAAGACGCCTCGGTCGAGGTGACGCCAACTGACGCCCCGTCGTCAGTGAGCCCCGTCGCAATCGGGGGTGTTCGGATCATCCGACGCATCGCGACCGGGGGGATGGGCGAGGTGTACGAGGGGGCGCAGTCCGCACCGAGCCGGCGCGTCGCCGTGAAGATGCTGCCGCCGGGCCTCGTCACCGGCGAGGCGATGCGCCGCTTCCAGTTCGAGGTCGAGTCGCTCGGGCGTCTGCGCCACCCCGGGATCGCGCAGGTCTACAGCGCCGGCATCGACCGCGCCGACGGCGAGCCGCGTCCCTGGTTCGTCATGGAGTTCATCGACGGCGCAACCGCGCTCACCGCGCACGCCGAGCGTGAGGGGCTCGGCGTGCGCGAGCGCGTGCGCCGCTTCCTCGACGCCTGCGACGCCGTGCACTACGGGCATCAGCGCGGCGTCATCCATCGCGATCTCAAGCCCGCCAACATCCTCGTCGGCGCCGACGGCGCCGTGAAGATCATCGACTTCGGCGTCGCCCGCTCCACCGACGCCGACCTCGCCTCCACGGTCAACACCACCAGCCCCGGACGCATTGTCGGCACCGTGCAGTACATGGCGCCCGAGCAGTGCGACGGCGACCCGCGCGACATCGACACGCGCGCCGATGTCTACGCCCTTGGCGTCGTGCTCTACGAGCTGCTATGCGGCGAACTGCCCTACAAGACCCCGCGCACCAGTATTGTCGCCGCTGTGCGCGCCGTGCACGAGGCCCAGCCACCCCGGCCATCGTCGTACAACGCGCGCCTGAGAGGTCCGCTCGAAGCGATCATGCTCAAGGCGCTCGAGAAGGACCGCGAGCGGCGCTACCCCTCTGCCTCCGCGCTCGCCGCGGATCTGCGCCGCTGGCTCGACGGCGAGCCGGTCAGCGCGCAGCGGCCGTCACGATGGCAGCGCGCCTGCCGCTGGGTGGGCCGCCACCCTGCGCTGACGACGACGGTTGGGTCCGCGTGCGCTGGCGCGATGATCATCGGCGCCGGGTTCGGCATCAACTGGTGGGCGAACCACCGGCCGCACTCGGTCACGAGGACGACAGGCAACACCGCGCTGCTCCGAAGCCTCGGCGGCGCCGTGCTGCACGAGTGGGGTCCGGAAGAGAACAGCGATGTCACGTTCGCACGGATCGTCGAGCGCTCCGAAGAACTCGGAGGTGGGCGCATCGCCGTGATCGGATACGGGTCGGGGTCGGACCGCGTCGGCGCTGACGGCGTCTACTTCTACGAAGCCGCTCGGCCGGGGATTCCGCTCGAGCGATATTCGCCGAAGGTTCCGGCGGCGCTGCATGCCGAGCTCAGCGGCGACCCCCCCACGCCGGTCGCCGCGCGCTACGCGATGATCGTCGCCGACATCTTCCCCGACGAGCCCGGCGATGAGATCGTCGCCAGCCTCTCGCATGCCCCGCGCTCACCCGCGTGCATCGCGATCCTGAACGCGAATGGCCAGCAACTCGCGGTCGCGTGGCACAACGGGACCATCGACGACATCGCCTGGATCGCCGACGAGCAGCGCCTCCTCATCCTCGCGCGCAACAGCGAGGCGTCCTGGTCCGAGCGCGGCGTCACGACCTCCGCCCCGGACCAGATCCACCCCGCCGTACTCTTCCGGTACCAACCCGTCGTCGGGCAGGACGGGCTGATCCACACCAGCGATCGCGCCGGCGACATCGAGCCCGACTGGTACCGCGCCCTGCTCCCCCAGTCGGCGTACGAACACCTCGCCGACCACGGGCGCCCCTGGCAACTCAGCGCCCGCACTCACGCAGGCGACCCGACACGCACCTGGCTGCGACTGATCCTCAACGGGACGGACAACTTCGAACTGAAGATCAGCCCCGACGGCCGCTTCACCGAGCGCTTCGTCTCTGAGCCCACGCGCACGCTCTATCCGGATGTGCCGTACGAGGCGTGGGAGTTGGGGGAGCTGCCGGCACTCCGCCCCCGGTGATCGCCAGCCCCACCCTGCAGGTGGTCTTCATCTCCGGCCCGGCGCCCTACACTTCCCCCTCTGCAAGAGGGGATATGCCGCACCCAGCACGCCAAACACGATCCGGGCATGAGTCCGGCTGGGCCATCGAGACGGTGGACGCCGCCACGCCGGTGACGGTGCGCCTCGAGCCGCCCGGACCCGTCCGCATCGGGCGGCGCTCGAGCAGCGACATCGTCGTCGATGACCCCCGCGCCAGCCGCGAGCACGCCGTGCTCGAGTTTCAGGGTGAGGACAACCCCACCGGGCAGCTCCCCGGCTCGGAGAGCGCCTGGACGCTCACCGACACCGAGAGCCGCCACGGCACCTGGGTCAACGGCGTGAAGGTACAGGCGTCGCGCCCCGTGCCGCTGCGCCACGGCGATGTCATTTCCATCGCCGGACGCACCTTCCGCATGGTCAACAAGGCGGCCGGCGCACTCTCCACGACGCTGCGCTTCCGCACGCGCGACGACATGGGCGGCGGCCCGCGCCAGACCATCAGCACCATCAGCGGGCAGGGCGGTTCGGAGACGCGCCAGCAGCGCTGGCTGCGTCTCCTGCTCGCCTGCGCACAGACGCTGCGCGAAGCCGACAGCGAGCAGGCGCTCGCCGAGGCCGTGCTCGACGCCGCCGCCGCGGGCGTCGATGCGCCAAATCTCGCCTTCCTCGGCCCGATGGGCGAAGACGCCGAGGTGGATGTGCTCGCGCACCGGGGCGACATCGCCACGAAGGCCGGCCTGCGCGTCAGCCGCACGCTCCTGCGCGAAGCCGCGCTCGGCGAGCCGGTGCGCCTCACCGGCGACGCCGAGATGCCATCGGGCTCGCACAGCATCATGAGCCTGGGCATCGACGAAGCCGTCTGCGTGCCCCTGACGCTCGGCCCCGGCATCGCGGCCTACCTCTACGCCGATCGGCGCGGCAGCGCGGGCGCCCCGCTGACCACCGAGGCCTGCGAATACCTCGTCGGCCTCGGGCGCATGGCGTCGCTTGCGCTCGCTGACCTCAAACGACGCGACCTCGAGCGCCGCCAGGCGCGCGTGGACGCCGACCTCGCCGCCGCGGGCGAAGCGCACCGCTTCATCCTCCCGCCCCGGCGCGGGCAGTTCGGCAGCCTCTCCTACGTCGGCGAGAGCCGCCCGGGCCAGGCCGCCCTCGGCGGCGACTTCTTCGACATCGTCGAGCTCCCTGGCGGGCGCATCGGCGTTGCGCTTGGCGATGTCTCAGGCAAGGGCGTGGCCGCGAGCGTGCTGATGACATCCACGCAGGGCTTCCTCCACGCTGCATTGATGCGCCACGCGGACCCCGCGCGCGCCATCAGCGACCTGAACACCTATCTCGTGCCGCGCAAGCGCGCCGACCGATTCGTCACGCTGTGGCTGGGCGTCTTCGACCCGCAGCAGGCGTCGCTCGTCTATGTGGACGCCGGGCACGGCCACGCCGTGCTCATCGATGAGGCCAACGAGGCGTCCTTCCTGCGCGAAGCGGGCGGTCCGCTCGTCGGCCTCGCGCCGACCAGCGAGTACGACGCGGCCACCGTCGCGATGAACCCCGGCTCGCGCGTGCTGGTCGTCAGCGACGGCCTCGTCGAGCAGCAGTCGCCCGACGGCGAGGAGTTCTCGCTGACGCGCGTCACGCAGATGGCCGCCGAGGTGACACGCGAAGAAGATCTCGTGTCCCAGGTCTTCACAGCCCTGCAGGCGCACGCGGACTCGCCCCGCCTCGCCGACGACGCCACCGCCGTACTCGTTTACTGGTGACCCGCGCCGAGCGGCGCGATGCGGATCGATTCGTGCGTCGCCCCCGCCGGCCCGAGGTCGCTGCGCACCAGGTGCATTTCGCCCACATCGAACTCGACCGACTCGATCGGCTCCGACATCGTCCGGGCGCGAACGCCCCGCGCGAAGCGCGCCAGCGTCAGGTGCGGCGTCGGCGCCCCGGGCCGAATCGGCGCGCCAGGCAGCAGCGAAGCCCCCTCGATCAGCGCGCCGAGCCCCTCGGGCAGATCCGTGCCGGCCGCCAGCAGCCTCGCGCGCGTGCGCGGCAGCGTGAGAAGCCGATCGACGCGCAGCGGGAATGGTCCAATCTCTCGCGCGAGCCTCGCCAAGTCGTCACCAAGCCCGGCGACCGCCGCTTCAGGCGTTTCGCCGAGGAAACGCACCGTCAGATGCACCTGCCGAACCGGCACGAGCCGGTGCTCTGGCAGCGAGCGCGTGCGGATCATGGCGATCAGCGACCGGGCGACCGCCTCGCCCGGATAGATCGCGATGAACAGACGCACGCGCGCAGCCATAGGCGCCAGTGTCTCCGACCAGCGAGGCGCCGGCGCGCCTGATCCCCCACAATGCCAGGCGACATGACCCCCGCCGCACTCACCATCGCCGGCAGCGAACCGTCCGGAGGCGCCGGGCTCCAGGCCGACCTGAAGACCTTCCACGCCCTGGGCGTCTACGGCATGAGCGCTGTGACGCTGCTCACCGTGCAGAACACCGTCGGCGTCACCGACGTCTGCACGCTCGATCCGGCGTTCGTCACCGCCCAGATCGACAGCGTAATCAGCGACATCCCCCCCGCCTGCGCCAAGACCGGCGCCCTCGGCAGCCGCGCGATCATCGAGGCGGTCGCCGAGCGCGCGGCGGGCTTCGCGTTCCCGCTCGTGGTCGATCCCGTGATGATCAGCAAGCACGGCCACGCGCTGCTCGACGCCGACGCCGCCGACGCGATCCGTGACCGTCTGCTGCCCTGCGCCGCGCTGGCGACCCCGAACCTGCACGAGGGCGCCGCGCTGCTCGGGCGCGACGCCATCCGACCAGAACAGATGGAGGACGCGGCCCGCGCGCTCCTCGACCTCGGGCCCGGCGCCGTGCTGCTCAAGGGCGGCGCCGGCGCGCGCGCCCTCGATGTGCTCGCCACGCGCGACGGCGTTGTGCGCCTCGAAGGAACGCTGATCGAGTCCACGAGCACCCACGGGTCGGGCTGCGCACTCAGCGCCGCGTGCTGCGCGCTCCTCGCGCAGGGCGAGACGATCGATGACGCCGCGTCGCGCGCCAAGCGTTGGGTGGAGCGGGCGATCCGACGCGCCCCCGGCCTCGGCGCCGGGCGCGGGCCGCTGCAGCGCATCGCCCCCGCCCCGGCGCCCGCCGGGTATCTCCGCGTCGATGCGGTCACCCTCGCTGTGCGCGACATGGCGCAGAGTGTGGCGTTCTATGAGGCGCTCGGACTGCGCATCGACTACGGCGGCGCCGAAGCGCCCTTCACGACGCTCAAGGATGGCGCCGCCACCATCAACCTGCTGCGCGACGAACGACGCGACGCGTCCGCCTTCTGGGGGCGGTTCATCCTGCACCACGAGAATGTGGACGCGGCCCACGAGCGCGCCGTGCGCGCGGGTCTCTCGCCGCGCGAGGCGCCCCACGATGCGCCGTGGGGCGAGCGATGCTTCCACCTCGTCGATCCCGACGGCCACGAACTCGCGATCGCGACGCCGCTCGCGCGCGATCCGCACTGACGCCACGGCGCAACGAAAACGGGGAGCGCCCATGCGGACGCCCCCCGTGTGGATTCGATTCGGTTGACGCCGGCGTCACCGACGCGCGGCGGTGGTCAGCAGGGGCCCCACGCGCCGAGCAGGAGGCCGAGATCGGCGCCGTCGGTGGTCCCGTCGTTGTTCAGATCCGTCACGCCGGGCGAACCCCACGCGCCGAGGAGAAGACCAAGATCGGCGCCGTCGATCGACCCGCTGCCGTCGAGATCGCCCACGCACGAGGCCGGCACGCGCAGGCCGTAGGCGACGCGCCACCCCGAGTTCTCGATCGAGCCCGACTCGCCGATGCCCTCGCCCGCGTACGTGTCGGTGGTGAACGACGACTCGAAGTCGTCGGGCGTGCCGATGACCTCATCGGGGCCGGTGTCGTAGATGTTGCGCTCGAAGAGTCCGCCGCCCGAGTCGATCAGGCACGCGGTGAAGTTGCTGTTGTTCGTGTGCCAGCAGCCGAGGTAGTGCCCCGCCTCGTGCGAGGCGATGTTGCCGACGCCGCGGCTGATCGCCTCAATGATCGAAACGCCCGCCGCCCGGTTGATGTTCTGACAGGCGATCGACTGCGACGCGCTGCTCAGGATGTCGAGCAGAATGACCGCTGTTTCGGTGCGGTCGAAGTTGCCCGGGTCGATCGACTCGGCGATGCCGATCGTTCCGATGCCCAGCTGGCCCTGCGTGCCGCCGACGATCAGGCGCGACACGTTCGGCTGACCCCACGGGTCCGCATCGTCGCGGCTGTTGCGCAGCTCGTAGTCGAAGTCGGGGTAGATCGAACGCAGCTCCTCGAAGTTCTGCTCGATCTTCGCCATCACGCCGTCGATGATCGCGTTCAGGTTCGTCGCGTTGTTCGCGAGCCCCCACGACGGCAGGAAGTTGGACAGCGGCGACAGGTTCGCCGTCGTGTTGCCCGAGCCGAAGATGGCCGCCGCGTTGATCGTCGCGCCGTTGAAGTCGACGAAGATGATCTGCTTCTCACCGGCGTTCAGGCTGGTCCAGCCGCCCTTGTTCAGGCGCACCTGCATGGTGTACGGGCCGGTCTGTCCGCTGTTGAACCCGATGACGCGCAGGTAGTAGGTCCCCGTCGCCGGCGCGATCCACGCGACGTTCGGGTTGAGCCCGCCGGTGCGCAGCAGCGTCGAGGAAACCGGGTAGATGCCCGACTGCCCGTTGTCATCGTCATTGCTCAGCTCGACCGAGCCGCCCGCATTCACGATCGCGATCTTCGTGTCCGGCGTCGTCGGCGACACCATCGCGGCGTTCAGCCAGTCGCCTTCGTTCATCTGGACCTCGAAGAAATCGACATCGCCCGAGGTCAGGCTGCCGGTGACATCGATCTCCGGCTCCGCATCGCTCAGAGGCAGCGGATCCGCCGTCCCCAGGGAGCCGTTGGACTCGGACTCGGCGATGTTCAGCAGGCGAAGCCCGCCCTCGCTCGGCGCAAACGGGCGGGGGTTCGGATAGCCGCACAGGGGCGAAGCCCCCACGGGCGCTTCGCCGGCCAGCGCCGTCGTGCGCGTCGGGCTCTTCGCATCGGGGTTCGAAGCAAACGCAACTGCGCCAAGCGCGCAGGCGCCGGCGGCGCAGATCAACAAAGCAGGGCGCATCAGTTCCCTCCCAAGGGCGTGGACTCTCCATCCGGTCCCCCAGGAAGGGGCCGGCGCATCAATCCGTCGCTTATAGCACGCCGGGACAGCGCAGGACAGGGAAAAGTCCCCGGGTGGAGCCGTTCTCGGACCGATCCGCGCGCCCGGCGCACCACACCAAGCGCTATCGGAGCGCCGCCGCCTCGTCGAGGCCGAACATGATGTTCAGATTCTGCACCGCCGTGCCGCTGGCGCCCTTGAGCAGGTTGTCGATCGCGCAGATGACGATCGCCGTTCGCCCGTCCACGCGCGCACTGATGTCGGCGAAGTTCGTCCCCGCGACGTGCTTCGTCTCGGGGAGGCGTTCACCAACGCGCACGAAGGGATTCGCCTCGTGCGCACGCGCAAGTCGCGCAAGCAGGTCGTCCTGCGAGATCGATGCACGAAGTGTCGCGTAGCAGGTGGCGAGGATGCCGCGGTTCATCGGCACGAGGTGCGGCGTGAACAGCACCGGCGGCCCGTCATCCGCCATCGCCTTCGAGAGCCCCTGCCGGATCTCGGGCTGGTGGCGGTGCGCGCCGACCTTGTAGGCCTTGAAGTTCTCATTGGTCTCGGGGAAGTGTGTGGCGTCGCTCGCGTTCCGGCCGGCGCCGGTGACGCCGCTCTTGGCGTCCACGATCACCGCCGCGCCGGGATCGAGCAGCCCGTCAACCGCCAGCGGGCGCAGCGCGAGCAGCGCGCTGGTGGGATAGCACCCCGGGTTCGCGACGACCGAGGCCTCGCGGATCGCGCCGGCAAAGAACTCCGGCATCCCGTAGGCCGCCCCCTCCAGCAACCCCGGCGCCGGATGCGTGGTGTCGTACCAGCGCTCGTAGGTCGCCAGGTCGCGCAGACGGAAATCGGCGGAGAGATCCACCACGCGCACGCCGCCCTCGACGAGATCGCGCACCGCCTCAGCGCTCGCGGCGTGGGGCAGGCAGCACAGCGCCGCGTCGCAGCGCTCGGCGACCTCGGTCGCGCCCAGCGACTCGACCACCAGGTCGCTCCGCCCGGCGAGCGACGGATGCACCTCGCCGAGCGCAGGCCGGTCCTCGCGCCGGCTCGTGGCGCAGACGACGTCG
>JBICHM010000189.1:0-24678 GCA_043101835.1 Phycisphaerales bacterium
TGGTAACGAAATACATCAGCCCGGCCGGATCGCCACCGACCGTCGCCGCACCGTGCCACAACGGCGGCGGAATGATCAGCGCCCCCGGCGCTTTCTCACCAAGCACCGTCATCCACGCGAACGGCGCATCTTCCCTATACACCCCGACCTTGATATGCCCACGCAGGCAGAGCCAGAAGTCGGTCTGCAGCCGGTGGCGGTGCCAGGCCTTGATGACGCCGGGGTGCTGCACCGAGTAGTTGATCTGCCCCTCGGGGCTGAGCACGCCCTGCATCAGGTTCATCAGCGAATAGCCACGGTCATCGATGAAGTACGACGCCGGCGCAAAGACCGGCTCGTTCTCGGCGAGCGCCATGTCGTACGCCGCCTTTGCGCCCTCGCGGCACACCTTCGGTCTGCGGATCTCCATCACTGCGCCTCCCTGCCTCGTCTGGCCGGTTCGAGCCGGACGCCCAGCTCCTCGAGAGCCGCGACCGCGCGCCGGCCCTTCGCGCTCCAGGTCTCCTCCCGCACACGCGCGCGTCCCGGCGCCGCGTCGTGCGCCGCAGCGAGCGCCGCACGGACCGCCTGCGTAAACGCCTCGGCGCCGTCGGCCACACGCACGAGGCCGTCATAATGGGCCAGCTCGGGAAACGACGTGCTCACGACCGGCCTGCCGGTCGCCAGGTACTCCTTCAGCTTCACCGGATTGCACGCGCGGATCCACTCGCTGCGATTCCACGGCATCAGCAGCACATCACACGCCGCCATGTACCCGGGCACCTGCGCGTACTCGCGCTGGCCGAGGAAATGCACGTTCTCGAGCTCGCACCAGTCCTCGGGCAGCGAGCAGGCGCCGACCATGACGAACTGGACCTCCGGCAGCGACCTGGCGACCTCGACGAACAGCGGCGGGTCGAAAGTGCTCGCATCGATGCCGCCGATGAAGCCCGCGCGCGGGCGCGGGATGTCGCGCACATCCTCCGGCTCGCTCGCGGGGTCGTCGCCGGCGCGCAGAAAGCGGTCGTAATCGACGCCGTGATCGATGAACATCGCGTTGGCGCAGGCCTCGCGCTCCTCTTCATAGAGGTAGCGGCTGCAGAAGAGGCTGATATCGGCGCGGGCCTTCATCGCGCGGTCGTAGCCGATGATCTGCTCGCGATCGACGCCGGTGTACTCCTCAAAGCGATCGGTGCGCTGGTAGACGAGGCCGTGCGGGTCGAGGGCGTCAACGGCCGCGGCCCCGGGCGGACACGCGATCCAGACGAGCGGGTTGCGGATGCCCATCCGCTTCGCCGCGCGGCGCACCTGCCAGGGCAGCAGGCGCCCGCTGAGGGCCATGCCGAGGCGCCCGGGCGCCACGAAGGGGCTGTACACGGCGAAGCTGTCGCGCACGCGCACCATGCCGCGTCGGAGGCTCCTGAGCTTGCGCACGACGCGCTTGAGGAACATGCGCCCCTCGCCCATCTTCGGCACGCGCATGCCGATGGAGTTGACATACAGCACGGGCACGCGGGCGCTGAGCTCGCGCATCATCTGCATGTCGTAGTGGCCGCGGTTGTGGTACCACCAGTCCTCGCCGCCGAAGCAGATGACGCCGTCGCAGATGCGCTCGCGCACCGCGGGCGCCGGCGTAGCCGAGGGACCCGGGTTGGCCGCCATCTTCGTCATGCGCGGGCGAGCCGATCGCCGAGCTGGTCGGTCCATGGGCGCATCGCGTCGCGCGTGTCCACGATGAGTCGCGCGTGCTCGGCGAGGGCCGCGTAATCGACATCGCTGTGGTTGGTCGAGATCAGCACGCAGTCGAAGCCGCGGATCGCCTCGCCGGTCAGCGCCACGCTCTTCATCCCGAGGTCATGCTTGCGGACCGGGTAGGTCTCGGGCACGAGCGGGTCGTGGTAGGACATCTGCGCGCCCATGTGGCGCAGCTTCTCGATGAGCTCGAAGGAGGGGCTCTCGCGCGTGTCGTCGATGTCGGGCTTGTAGGCGAGGCCGATCACGAGGATCTTCGAGCCTTTCACGGCCTTCGCGTGGTCGTTGAGCGCCGAGGCGACCTTCGCGACGACCCAGTCGGGCATCGCGGTGTTGATCTCGCCGGCGAGTTCGATGAAACGCGTCGGACGCCCGGTCTCGCGCGCCTTCCACGAGAGGTAGAAGGGGTCGATCGGGATGCAGTGCCCGCCAAGGCCGGGCCCGGGCCAGAAGGGCATGAACCCGAACGGCTTCGTCGCCGCGGCCCGGATGACCTCCCACACATCGATGCCCATCGGATCGAGGATCGTCTTGAGCTCGTTGACCAGCGCGATGTTCACCGCGCGGAAGGTGTTCTCGAGGATCTTGCCGGCCTCGGCGATCTCGGCGGTGGCGACGCGCACGACCTGCTCGACGCCGCGCTCGTAGAGCAGCGCCGCCGCCTCGGTGGAGCGTTCGTCCAGCCCGCCGACGAGTTTCGGGATCGTCCGCGTCGTGTGCGTCTTGCGCCCGGGGTCTTCGCGCTCGGGGCTGAAGGCGACGAAGACATCCTCGCCCGGCGCGAGCGTGCGCCCGGCCTGCTTCGCCGCGCCGAGCATGGCGGGCAGGAAGTCGTCGCGCGTCGTGCCGGGGTAGGTGGTCGATTCGAGGACGACGAGCTGCCCGGAGCGCAGCGTGCGCCCGATCGCCTCGCCGGAGGCGATGACATAGGAGAGGTCCGGCTCGTGGTGCTTGCCCAGCGGCGTCGGCACGCAGACCAGCACCGCGTCCGCCTCGCCGAGGCGGGCAAAGTCGGTCGTCGACTCGAATCGCCCGCTGGCCGAGAGCGTCTCGGTCATCTCGGCGCCGAGGTGCTTGAGGTAGTTGCGCCCCTGGGCGAGCGCCTCGATCTTCTTCGGATCGATATCGAAGCCGAGCACCGGCAGGCCGCCCTCGTGCATGGCGTGCGCCAGCGGCAGGCCCACGTAGCCGAGCCCGATCACGCCCACGAGCGCATCGCCCGACCGGATCTTCCCGATCAGGCTGTCGTACGCCCCGGCCGTCGTCTGCTGCGTCGTCACGATGACTCCCTCTGCCGGACTCCCGGCGCGATTGCTGATGATTCCCGTGCCAACTCCGGCCGCTCGGCAGGCTCGCCGCCTGCGTCTCCAACGATGAACGCGCGGAGCGCGCCCAGCAGTTCCGGCGACGCCCAGCGGCTGATCCGCTCCCCGCACTCCAGCGCGCTCAGCCGGTCCAGCGCGCTCGGAAGCTCCGTCTCGTCCATCGCCACCGCGACGCGCCCCATCTCGAGGAATCGCTCCGCAGTGGCGACCTGGTGATCGTTGCGCGTCTCCCGCAGCCGGCCGAGGCGCGGCATCACGAGAATCGGCTTGCCGACCTCCAGCGCCGTCAGGATCGAGCCCATGCCGGCGTGCGCGACGATCGCGTCGGCCTCCTGCACCCGCTTCCGAAAGGCCGGGGGATCGAGGAAGTTCGTCCACTGCATGTGGCTGGGCGTCAGCTCGCTCGGGCCGATCTGCGCGAAGACATCGTTTCTGTCGCGCTCGCCGGCCCACGCGTCCACCGCGCCGATCAGCCGATCGAACGCCATCTGTGCGCCGACGGTCACGAAGATCACAGCACGCTCCCGCGCCACGCCGGACCGCCCTCGCGCGCCAGGTGCTTCCACTGCGTCAGCCACAGATCGGCGTGCGGGCCGATCTTCTCCCCCGACATCGAGAGGCGCTCCACATTGGCGATGCTGTCAAGCCACACCGTCTTCGCGCCGAGCAGGGCGCCGAGGCGCAGCGCGATGTACCCAGGCGCGGCGCCGGTCGAGACAATCACATGCGGACGGATGCGCACCAGCAGCCACATCACCTTCAGGATCATCAGCACGAGGCGCACCCGGTCCCAGCGCGTCGCGTCGGGCACGACGAAATACCGGCCCGATTCCACGTCCGCGCGGTACGCCGGGTTCACGCTCACCCACGCTACATCGTGCCCATCGAACGCCGGGCGCAGCCGATTCAGCTGCACCCAGTGCCCGCCGCCCGAAGAGATCGCCAGGATCCGGCGCTTGCGCGCCGTCGCCGTCATCACGCCGTCGCCTCCATCGCCGCCGCCGCGGCGCTCCCCTGCTGCTCGCCGCCCTCCGGGCGCCAGAGTTCACCCATTGTGACGATCCGCAGCCCGCGCCGCTCGGCAAGTGCGAGCAGGCGGCGCGTCACCTCCAGCACGAAAGCATGGCGTTCTTCGCGATCCACCTCGCGCTCGAAGTCGTGCAGCAGCACCACCCCCCCGCCGTCGGCCTCGACCTGCTCGACGACGCGCCCCGGGTCCGGCAGATGCAGGTGGGTGTCGCCGGAGTCGTGCGTCCACCACGCGAAGCGCGAGCCGCGCCGCGCGAGGGCAACGACCGTCGGCATCGTGACCTTGCCATAGGGCGGCCGGTACATCGCGCCGTCGCCAAGCCAGCGCGAGAGCGAGCGGAACCCCGCCCGTGCGTCGGCGAGCGACCGCCACGGCGCCGTCTTCCACGCGTGCAGGTGGGCCATGGAGTGGCAGCCGGCCTCGTGCCCGGCGTCGACGATGCGCTGGGCGCGATCGGGGTCGGCCTCGGCCGTTTCGCCGACCATGAAGAACGTCCCCCTCGCGCCGGCGCCGTCGAGAATTTCAAGGACCGCATCGGTCAGCGACCGGCCCGGGCCATCGTCGTAGGTCAGCACCAGTCGCCCGGCGCTGCGCCGACGCAGGTCGCGCACCTGGCATCCCTTGATCGCCAGCGGCAGCGCGTAGACGACCGCCACGGCGCACGCGATAACCAGACCCGTAATGCCAAGCGTGAGTTCCACCGCTGTCGTGTCAGGACTTGTCGAACCCGTGACGCGCGACCCACGACTTCGTGAGCCCGTAGAACTTCTCGCCCCAGATCGTCGCCTCGGGGAAGCACTTGCGCATCTCGCGCTTCGACATCAGGCGCACCTCATCGACATACCGGCGCGCATCGGCCTTGTCCTTCACCGGCCCGCGCCAGCCGCACTGGCGCCGACGCAGCAGCGCCACGCGCATCGACTTCGGCATCCAGTGCCAGCCGGGCACATGGAAGTGCGGCTCCATGGGGAACCAGAAGTTCGGTGTCTGCACCCAGTACGCCTTGCCGATGCGCCGCACCTCGGCGGCCATCTTCTGCTGGTTCTCCCAGGTGAAGAGGTGCTCGATCACCGAGTTGCTGAAGACGACATCGAAGGACTTGTCCTCGAACTGCGGCATGCTCGTCGCATCGCCGGAGGCAGTCTCGATGTTCTCGTGCTCCTGCGCCTCGGCTTCGAGATTGACCACGGTGACGCGTACGTCCTGATTCTCATCGGCCCAGCCGCGCTGGCGCCAGAAGAGGTTCGTGCCGCCGACATCGAGGATGCGCACTGGCTTCGGCAGGGGCTCAAGAAGCCCCGCGAAGATCTGGAACCGCCGGTTCCGCATCCGGTTCGAGAACGAGTCCGGATTGCCGACGTCCGCGAATGTGCGCAGTGCGCTGCCCATCGATTGACTCCTATCCGCGCGGCCGCATGGCCGCGATCAGGTACGCCGGACGCTCCTGGCTCAACCGAACCCGGTGACGCGGGCGCCCCATCTGCTCCTGGAAGACCACCGATCGCACAAACTCGTGCCCCTTCGCCAGCTCGCGCAGGATCGCGTGGGACTTGCCGTCGTCCTTCAGCGAGACGCACAGCAGCCCGCCCTCGCGGAGCCACGCGGCGCTGCGGATGACTTCATCGGCGCCATCGCGCGCCGTCCCGAGGTAATAGAGCACCTCGCTGAAGACGATCACATCGAACCGCTCATCATCCGCCGGCGCCCAGGAGCCGACCGAGCCGGTCTCGAATGCGCACGAGTCCGGGAACTCGTCGGGCTTCGACGCCATGCGCTCGCGCGCCGTCTCGATCGCGACGCTGCTGAGGTCGACGCCGAGGTAGCGGCTGAATCCGGCGCAGCGCGCCGCCTCCGCCTGCTGCCCGCCGCCGCAGCCCAGGTCGAGCATGCTCGCGGATTCGGGTCGCGAGAACTTCGTCAGGATCGCCGAGAGCGCCGCGCGCGACTGCACGCCGAAGGTCGCCTCGATGTACGCGCGGTGCGCACCGCGGTGCTCCGCGTCCACCTGCGCACTGTGCGCCTCGGAGAGGCGTGTGGGCGGTCGGAGACGATTGACGACCCGCTCGAACAGCGATGAATACGCCGCGCGGCGCGCGGTGTACCGGAAGAAATGGGACGGCATGCCTCGCTCCATTACGAAGCGCCCTGCCACGCCACGGGATGCGCATCCACCCGCACTCGCCGCCCCACGAGTTCCGCGAGCCTCGACATGTCCGGCGCTGTCAACCCCTGATGCACCGGCAGCGGCAGAACCGTCTCCTTGAGCCGCGCCGCGACCGGGAACATCGACCAGTCGATCGACCGGTGCCCCCCGGACCACCACGGCGAGGTTTCGACACCGGCCGCCGACAACCACCGTACCCATCCCTCGCGCGCTGGCGCGATCACAGGACAGAAAAGCGGACAGATTCCCGGAGGCAGCGCGTCAAACATCAGGGAAAACCCGCCGTCGCGCGCCGCCGCGGACACTTGCGCCCAGTTCGCGCGCCGCTGCGCACACACCTGATCCGGGTGGACGCGTTTGAGCAGGCGCTCGGTCGCACGCGACGGCGCACGCCGATCGCGCCACGCCTCGAAGTAGTACGACGCCGGCATGTCGCCGGTCTCGATCCGCGGTGGGCCCGGGTCGTCCACCCGCGGCGCCTCGGCCGCGTCACGCGCACGCCCAAATCGGCGCGTTCCCCACGCCTTCACGAGCCCCGCCAGCCGGCGCGCCGTCCGCCGCGCGGCTGGCCGGCGCAGCGGGCCGGGCCCCTCCCAGGCCGTTGTCCAGGTGAGCGCGCCCCCGTCGGGCGTCGGCAGCGACTTGGGGAAGCTGAACACGCTCGCATCGGCGCGCGTCCCGAGCGGCTCGCCGCGCGCATCGTCGCCGAAGAGCGCCAGTGCGCAGTCCTCGACGAGCAGCAGCCCGCGCTCGCGCCGCCAGGTGTCGATGGCGTCGAGATCCTGCGCCCAGCCGAAGGGGTGGATGACGTACACGGCGCGCGTCCGGTCGGTCGCCGCGCGCTCGAGGGCGTCGGCATCGAGCATCCCGCGCTCGTCGGTGTCGACGCAGCGGACCGTCAGCCCGCCGGCGAGCAGCGCATCGACCTCCGTGCCGCAGTGGTACGCCGGCAGGAGCACCTCGTCGCCCCGCGCCAGCCCGAGCGCTTCGCGCAGCATGGCGATCGCCGTGCGCCCGCTCTGCGTCAGCGCGACCTTGCGCCCAGCGAACTGGCGCCACGCGCAGGCGAACTGCGCCGGGCCGACGAGCGCTCCGGCTGCCTGGCCTGGGGAAAGCCACGCCCCCGGCATGGGTCTGGCGCGGCCGCTCACAGGCGCGTCCTGATCCATCCCCGCCACAGCGGCCGGCGCAGCGGCCCGAGGCGGCGCGACGCCTTCAGGAACCACGCGCGGTAGTACGCGAAGTTGACCAGGTCCGCCCAGTGCAGGAGCAGCGATGTCATCATCGCGCTCCGGCCCGGCTTCGCCACGACGATGCGCCGCAGCGGGAACTCCTCCCCGCCGTGCTTGACCTTGTACTCGTAGTGCCCCGGCCCCGCCTCGATCGTGCGCACGCCTTCGCCGATCAGCGCCTCGATCATCTTCACGAGCCCGACGCGCCCGAGGCCGAACTTGTCGAACTCCGGCCCCGCCTCGCGCGCCGGCAGGCGCCAGCAGCAGACGCCGCCGAAGACCAGCGAATACTGCATCGAGAGCGTCGCGCCATCGGCGATGAGTTCGTGGAATCGCACCCCGTCAGCCGGCGCGAGCGCCGCGACGACATCCCGGTTGAAGGCCTCGCTCTTTGGCCAATCGCCGAAGTGACCGAGGCGCCCGTCGGCCTGCCACTGGCCCTGGTGCATTGTGACGAACGCATCGAAGTGCGCCTGCGCCTCGGAGCCGCGGACGACGCGATCGCCGAACTCGAAGCGCTTCGAGAGCTGGTTGACGTCCCGCCGGTAGTTGCCGCGCTGCCGCTTCTCGAGGTTTGCCAGATACGCATCGAACGAATCCGGCAGGCGAAAGAGCGTGTGCGTGCCGACATCGTCGTTGCGCACGACCGACAGGCCATCGTCTTCAGCCGCGACGAGCGCCGCGTCCCCCGCGGGGCTTGCGCCAGACATCGGCGAGAGGCTCACACAGTCGAACCGTTCGTGCTCGCGCAGCCACGCCAGGGCGCCCGCCATCGCGCGCGCTTCAAAGCCCGGCTCGATCGGCGGCGTCAGCACGGGAATCGTCGAATCCGCCCCCATCCAGCGCACCACGCGCACCGGCAGCACACCCGCCCACAACCGGCCGACGCAGAGCGGCAACGCCGCGACGATGCGCTCGCCGGCGCGGACGAGGAGGAGCGCCGGCCGCCTGCCGCGCCCGTAGTGGCGCCACCACGCGCGCAGCCAGGCGCGCGTGAAGTACACCTCCGTGCCGACCGATCGCGCGCAATCGCCAACGAACGCGTCCCACGCGTCGGGCAGCGCCTCGACCGAGTCGAGCCGCTCGACGCGCAGTACGGGCGCTCCGCCGTCGCGCGTCTGGTCGCGCACGGCCTCGGCCACGGTCCGGCTCACTTCGCCTGCTCGTCCTTCCGGAAGATCATCACGGTCCGTGCGAAGCACCCCGCGACGCCGGCCTCACGCCACCGGCGGCGCCAGTCGTCGGTCATGACCCGATCGAACGCGAAGCCGCGCGCCCCGAACTTCTCAATCCAGTAGTCATTCGGCTGCTCGTTCACGTGGTCGGTGCCGCCGGACCCCGGCGTCGCCGCCGTGAGAACGACCGTATCCGCGCTCCCGGCGAGCAGATCGCAGAAGCGGTCTGCGCACGACGCCGGCAGGTGCTCGGCCACCTCGGTCGAGATCGCGACCTCCGCGCGCCAGCCGAGCGGCTCATCGGCCTCGATGTCGAACTTCTCGACCTCGAGCCCGCGTCCGCGGCAGCGCTCGATCCCGGCCGCCGCGTACTCGAGGCCCCTGCCCGGCACGCCCCGTTCACGGAGCGCCGCGAGCAGCCCGCCCGAGCCGCAGCCGACATCGATGACCGACGCCGGCGCGAGATCGCGCACGATCGCTTCGGACATCGCCTCGGCGCTGGCCGCCATCGCCGGCTCGATGATGTGCTCGTAGTACTCCGCGTCGTACACCTCATCGTGCTCGGCGCCGCGCTCGAGCGACCGGAGCGCGCGGGTGCGCAGCGTCTTGATCGGCGCAGGCGTCGCGATCCAGATCGCGCGGCGCACCCGCTGCGGCGCGACGCGGCTCCAGACTCCCTTGCAAGTGCGGTACACCGACATGCCGATCAGCCCCCCGCCGCCTCGGCGCCCCGACGCGCCGCGACGGCTCGCTCGTAGACGCCCTTGACGCGCTTCGACGCCGATTCCCAGGTCAACTCGTCCACCGTCGCGAGGCTCGTTTCACGAATGCGCCGGCGCAGGTCGTGGTCGCGCTCCAGCAGCGTCATGTGCTCGGCCAGCGCATCGATGTCGCGCGCATGGTGGAGCAGGCCGGTCTCGTTGTGCTCGCACGGCGCGCCCGTCGCGTCGGAGACCAGCAGCACGCAGCCGCACGCCCTGGCCTCGTAGGTCACCAGCGCGCTGCCCTCCTCGATCGAGGAGAGCACCAGCGCGTGGCTGCGGCACATCACGCCGGGCACATCCGAAACGAACCCGAGCTCCTCGACGCTCGGATGATCGAGCAGATCCGCAATCGCCTCGCGATACCCCGGGATGAACGAGCCGGCGATCAGGAACTTCCCGCGCTCGCAGACACCGGACTTCCGCCACGCCTCGAGCGCGAAATGCAGCCCCTTGCGCGGCTCGCACCGCCCGACGAAGGCCACGGTGAACGGGTCCTCGTCCGACACCGTGCGCTTGCGCGCAAGGAACCGGCTCGGGTCGCAGCCGTACTGCGTCCGCCCGATCGACGCCTCGTCGAAGCCTCGGTCGAGGAAGGTCTTCGCGACGAAGGGCGAGGGGCACATGAGCTTGTCCGCCAGCGCATACTCGGCCTCCTCGCGCGCGAGCCGGCGCTCATTGAAGGCGTGCGAGTGCGTCGGCGGCAGCGTGAGGCCGAGCCGGCGCACCTCCTCGCCGACGACCTCGTAGGCGAAGCGGGTGTGCGTGTTCGGTCGCTCGAGCGCCGTCGCAACGCCGTGCTTGTGCGCTGTCTGAAAGGTCTTCAGCGAGGCGAGGGGCCATCCGTGGACGAGGTCGAAGGCGCTGCGCCGGCGCGCCAGGGCGCGCGACACGCGGAAGTCGTGCAGCCGGATCGCCCGGTCGAGCCCGATCGCGCTGTACGGCACACGCACGCCGAGCGGCTTGAGCGTCTCGACGACCCGCGCCGCGCCGTCGATCGCGCGCTCGCAGGACCCGCAGTGCACGGTCACCTCGACACCCTGCGCGATGAGCCCCATCGCCTGGTGCCAGGCGATCGACTCGATGCCCGGCAGGCCGAGACGCCCGGGGAAGCTGTAAAGCACGCGGAGACTCATGCCGGCTCGGCTCCGAAGAGGTGGAATCGGGCAGCGGCCCAGGCGAGGCGCGCCCGGGCGACGGTCTCGGTCCCGCGCGTCACCGCGCCCACGAGGCCGAAGACCACCCCGCGCGCGAGCATCGAGCCCAGCAGCACGCACCGGGCGCCGAGGCCGCCGAGGAACCCGCCGTGCTTCCGCGCGTAGATCATCTTGCTCTTCTGGAGCTGCACATACATGCGGGGCTTGATCTGGCTCGTGCTCTTCCCGCCGCCCTCGAGGTGCAGGATCTTCGCGACCGGCGTGAAGACGCAGCGCCTGCCCGCGGCGCGGATGCGCCGGCACCAGTCCGCCTCCTCCGAATAGACGAAGAACGCGTCGTCCAGCGGGCCGACCGTCTCGACGACGGCGCGCGGCACGAGCATGAACATCCCGCTGACCACATCCACATCGCGCTCCGTCGTTCGATCCCACCACGAATACTCGGGCCGCCCGAAGAACCGCGACCCGCCGAAACGCCGGTGCAGACCCGTCTCGATCAGCAGCAGGTTCAGCGGCCCCGGGTCGCTGAAGCAGGTCCGCTGGATCGTCGACTCGTCTTCCCACACCTGGCAGCCGGCGCACCCGACATCGGGACGATCATCGCACCATGCGAGCATGGTGTCGATGGCGCCGTCGAGAATCACCGTGTCAGGATTCAGCAAGAGGATGTAGCGTCCGCTCGCAACTTCAATGCCCTGGTTGTTCGCCGCCGCGAACCCGCGATTGTCTTCGTTGGCGATGCAGACCGCATCCGGAAACTCCTCGCGCACCATCGCGACCGAGTCGTCGCGGCTCGCGTTGTCGACCACGATCACCTCGTGGCTGCGACGCGTCTCGCTTGCGATCGACCGCAGGCAGCCGCGCAGCAGGTCCTTCGCGTTCCAGTTCACGATGACGATCGAGACGTCGATCGCGCCGCCGTGTGCGTCGTCAGCGCTCATGCGTTCTGCCTCGCGGCGGGGGTGGGCTCGACGGCGGCGCCGCGCGTCCGCTGCGGGCGACGGCGCGGCCTTCGCGCCGGCGCGGGCGCGCCCTGACGCACCGGCGCGTCCTGCACCATCACCCCCATCAGCATGTACGACATCAGCAGCACCGGGCCGAAGAGGCCGACCGACATCTCCGCCGTCGAGATCGCCAGGAAGCACGCCGCCAGCGCGAACCCGCACGACGACCACGGCTCGCGACCCACCGAGCCCATGCGGATCGCGTCGCGGATCGCCAGGAACTTCGCGCCGAGATACAGCCCGAGTCCGAGGAACCCGCCGCGCACGGCGATGATCACGTAGTTGTTCACAATGTCCACGTGGTTGCGCCCGTCAAGCTGCCGGCCCCAGTGGTCGAGCGGGCGCGTGCCCGTGCCGGCAAACCACCACTCGCTCCAGTTCGCCGCGGCCACCTCGAGCAGACGCGACCGATACCAGCCGGTGCCCTTGTTCAGCGCGAGGTAGTCGATCAGATCCCAGAAGTGCCGGTTCGAGGCGAACTCCGCGAAGATCGCGACAACCGCCGCGGTCATCGCCGCGGGCTTCACGAGACTCCGCATGTAGTGGAACGAGTTGAGGATGAAGGTGAGCATCAGCGCGATGTACGGCCCGCTGGAGAGGCTCGAGAACGCGCCGAGGATCGCCATGCCCAGCCCGGGAATCCAACCAAGCCAGGTGTTCGCGAACTTGCGCAGCGCGAAGATCATGCCGACCAGCGCGGTCATCGCCATGCCGAAGTAGATCGCGTGCCCCGTGCTGCCCTGCGCGCGGAGCATGCCCAGGCGGAAGTCCGGCGGCTTGATGAACCACGCCTCCCACGAGCCGTAACGCTCCAGGATCTGGTACGGCGATCGCGTCGTCAGCGCCTCCGTTGCGCCGAAGGCGCCCATCCACAGGCCCGCCACGACCAGCGGCGGCAGCATCGCCTTGAAATCCGCCGCCGTCCGCACCGCGAAGCGTGCGGCGAAGTACATCAGCACCGTGTCGAAGAACGAGCCGATCAGGAACGTGATCTGCGCCTGGTCCGCCTTCGTGATGAAGGCGGCGATCAGAATCCACGCCCAGCCGAAGAACACGCAGGAATCGACGCTGCGCCAGCGAAACGGCGGGCCGTGCGGCGTCGCCGCCGCCCGGAGCAGGAGCGCCATCGCCGCGATTCGCGGCGCCGACATCTGCGCCGGCCCCACCGGCACGCGCAGGTACTCCGGCCAGATCAGCGCCGCGGCGATGATCACGCCGATGCCCCGACCCGTCGGGCCGAACATCATCGCGACGCACAGCAGCAGCGCGATGACCCCCGTGACCGGCGTCATCGCATTCACGACGGCGCGCCCCCCGCCGCGCGACGCGACTTGAGACGCTTCGCCGCCTTGTACGCCCGCTCCGCCGCGGCGGTTACGGCGCCGCGCACACCCTCAGGACGCAGTTCGTACGGCCCCGGCGCCGACACCTCCGGTCCGCCCATCCCTTTCTTGAATCGGTAGACGCCCGGATTGCCGTCAGCGTCCACGCCGCCAAGGTCGTACCAGTCGCACCCCGCTGCCTTGCCGGCAAGCAGGAACGCCCATTGCACGAGATACGCCGCCTTCGTCTTGCGCCCGACATCGTTCGCGGCGCCGAGGATGTACACACACGTATCGCCCGCGATGTGCCCGACGTGCCCCGCCGCAAGCTCGCCATCGGCCTCGACCAGCGTCACGACGAAGCGCTCGCTCGGGTCCAGGTGCGGCTGCAAGGCCGCATAGAAATCGCAATCGAGATCCGTCTCGAATCCCTTGCGATCCAGCAGATCCTCGAAGAGCGAGGCGAAGCGCGCGAACCGCTCCGGCTCGTCGCCGATCGTCACCGTCAGATCGTTCCGCTCGCTGGCGTTCAGGCAGTTCCGCCACTTCTGCGCCAGCGACTTGCGGATCGCCTCCTCCTCGGGCCGGATGTCCACCACCATCGTCCGGTAGGGGCGAGCCTCATCGGTCGGGTGAAAGCCGGCGCGCTCAAAGGCCTGCGCCTGACTTGCCGTCCAGTCCGCATCACCGATGTGCGGCAGCACGCGCAGCGTCAGCCCCCGCTCGCGCACATACCGCTCGCGAAGCGACCCGAGCGCCGCGTCGAGACGCGACCGGGCCGCGTCGCCGGCATCACCCCTGCGCACGAGCGGCGCTCCGGTGATGTACGCCACCCCGCCCACGAGCGGCGCCTGCTTCACGCGCACATCCGCCAGCGCGACCACTTCGCCGCCGTTCTCAATCGCCACGTGCTCGCTGACGGCGCCCACGCGCTCCGCGCACGCCTCGCCGAACGCCCACGCCTGGCGGTAGTTCCGGTCGCGGAACGCCTGCACTAGGCGGATCCACTCGTCGCGCTCGATGCGCCGCACGCTCACGCCGCGGCCTCCCGCGCCGGCGCGGTCGGCGCTTCACCGCGCGACTTCATGCGGCGCACGAGGCGCCGAAGCCCGTCCAGCCACCCGTACGCGCCGTCGCAGGTCAGGAAGAACTCGAGGCCCCACATATCCGGATCCGCGCTGCACCGCCCGACGACCCCCCCCGGCAGGCGTCCGGGATGCGCGATCGGATCGAGCGTATACACGTGCCCGTACCCGGCGCCGTGGGCCGCACGCACCACGCGATCGTCGTAGTCGCCGTGCGGGAACGCCAACTCCGTCACCGGCGAGCCAACGATCCGTTCGAGCGCTTCGCGTGAGCCGGCCAGTTCCTCCCGCAGCGCATTGTCGTCGAGCCTCGTCAGCATCGGATGCGTGCGCGTGTGCGAACCGATCCGAACCAGATCACCCGAGCACGACGCAACCTGCTCGGCCGTCATCGTGACCTCGCCCGCCTCTGGGTGCCCCTCGGGCATCGCCCAACGCGGCGTCGCGCCGAGGTTCTCGCTCACCGCAAAGACCGTCGCGGGGGCGTTCAGCTCCTTCAGCGCCGGCAGCGCGTTGGTCAGCAGATTCGCGAACGCATCGTCAAAGGTCAGGCACACGCGCTGGCGCCCGAGCATGGATTCGGCCGCCTCGATATCCCACGACCCCACCGCGCGCTTCGCGATCCGCCTCGCCTGGCGCCGGAACCGCGCCGCCTGTTCGTCGCGCACGCCGTGGTAGCAGAGCACCACCACGCGCCCGCGCCCGAGGCGCCCGCCGAGGGTCAGCGCCCACCAGCAGCACGCGCCGGCGAGGTAGGCCAGACGCACCGCGATGCCCCGCTTCGCGTAGCTCACGCCGCGTCCTGCTCCCGCGTCGCGCTCGGCGCCTCGTAGGGGACCACCGGATGACGCTCGCGCAGGCGCTTGGTGAAGACGCGCCGAAAGGTGCCGTAGAAAGCCTGCAGCCGCGCCTTCATCCCGAGTTCGCTCCACCAGTACCGGCGCATCGGCATCCCGCCGAAGCGCGGCGTCGGCACGCGCATCATCCTCAGCGCCGTGATCCGACCCCACACCGCGCCGCGACCGGCGAGCAGGTTCGGCTGGCTGCGCGGCAGAATCTCCGGCTCAACGCGCTCGAGCGACAGGTACCCCGCCGCGATCGCGCCCTCGATGATCCGCCTCCCGCGCTCCGTCCGCGCGATCACCAGCGAAGTGCCCGGCTCACCAGGCTGGATCTCCCGATACCACGGGTCGCCCACGCTGATGTCGGCGAACTCGCCGGTGTGATCGGCGCACACATAGCAGCGCCACTGCCGGTGCTTCTGCAGCGTTTCGCCCCACGATTGCTGGTAGGTCAGCTGCTTCGACGCGACGGCGCCGTCGGGCGTGCGCGCGACGACCGTCGCCATGCCCGGCCACCCGTTGCCCCGGTAGCGCACGCTGACGACATCCTCTGGCTCGAACCCCATGCGCCGGATCATCGCGATCGTGCCCGCCGTCGAAGGGGCGCCGGCGCAGAAGATCGCGATCGTGCAGCCGAGCTTCTCGTCGAGCCCCGGCCGGATCGCCCGCGCCTTCGCCGCCGCGCCGATGTCGCAGGGCTTGCCGATCATCACACACGGCGACGGCGCCGCCTCCACCATCCCCAGCCCGTCGCAGGGGCTCGCCGGCGCATAGCGCGAGCCCGTGGCGCCGAGGATCGCCTCGCGCGTGCGGCTCAGCACCGTCTCGTTCAGGTACGGCACATCCTTCCGCGCGTCGATGTGCAGCAGCCCGTGCATGCGCTCTCGCTCGATGCAATAGAGCGCCAGCGCGCTGGCCGCCCCACCGCTCGATCCGGCGTAGCGGATCTCGTCGTCAGCCGCGTACCCCTCCCACATCGCGCGCACCGGGCCCCAGCCGGGTCGCAGCTCGCGGATCAGCGCCGCGTCGGTCTCGTCGAAGTCGTGCTCGAGCGCCACGCCCGGGCAGACGCGCATCGCGTCGGCCATCGCGCGCCCATCCGCGCCGTCGCGCACCAGCGGACGCCTGCCGAACTCGAGCGCATCCACCATCCGAATGTCATCGGGCGCCGCGTACGCGCACGCGCCGCACCCGCAGCACAGCTGGCGCTCGGCGACCTCCCGGATGTCCAGCACCGGAAGCCTCATGCCTGCGCCGCCGCCTCTCTGGCGGGCCCGAGCAGCGGGTGCCGCGACGTCGCCACCGGCGTCTGCATGCCCTCGATCTCCCCGGCGATCTCTTCCACCGAATGCTCCCACCAGCGGCTCTCGCGCACGCGCTCCTGCGTCGCCTCGTCGAACCGCATCTTCAGCACGCGCGCCGGGTTCCCCGCGACGATCGCAAAGTCCGGCACATCGCGCGTCACGACAGCGCCCGCGCCGACAACCGCGCCCAGACCGATGCGCCGGCACCCCGGCGTCACGATCGCGCGCTCGCCGATCCACGCGTCGTGCTCGATCCGCAGCGAGCCCGTCTCGATCGTGTCCTCGCGCACATACCCGAGCGCGCTGTTGTAGAAGAACGGGTGCATCGATAGCCGCTCGTACGGGTGGTTCCGCAGGTACACGCGCACCCCGCAGGCCATCGAGACAAATCGCCCGACGACCACACCCGGCGGGAAGGCGCCCGGCAGCAGGCACTCTCCGTAGGAATACGCCCCGACGAAGACGCCGCAGCGGTCGGCCAGGATCCTCCGCGCCGTCAGCGATCGGAACGCGGCGCCCTCGAGGCGCATCGCCCAGTGCGTCGCGCGCACGAGCAGACGCCCGCGCTTCGCGAGCCGCTCGAACGCCGGCCCGAGCGCATGGCGCCGGCAGAGGTCCCACCCGAGATCGCGTTCGATCGCCGCCCGGTCCATCACACCCCGCGCTCCGCCAGCCGTCGCGACGCCGCCTGCACAAACACCCGCCACTCCGACCGCAGCGCGCGGCACGCCGCGAGCGTCAGGAGCGAGATCCCCAGCCCCAGCGCCCCCATGAGCGCGAGCACGATCACGGGGCTGCGGTGCGCAAGCTCGGTCCGCGAAAGTCCCCACGCCGCCCCGCCGGCGATGATCACCAGCAGCCCCGGACCGATGGTGCGCAGGGCCGGCACGGCCTGGCGCCGCCAGAGCCGGTGCGTCGAGACGCCGATCGCCAGCAGTTCGCCGAGGAAGCCCATCATCGCGATGACCTCGAGCCCCGCCCCGCGCCACGCCGCGACGAGCGCCGCGGGCACGGCGAGGGCGCGCGCGATGTTCGCCACCAGCGAGTTCACCGTGTCGGCGCGCGCCAGCGCCGCGATCGTCGGGGCCACGCGCACGAGCCGGAGCGCCTGCGCCGCGGCGAGCCATCCGATGAACGCCCCCGCCGCCGCGTACTTCTCGCCGTAGATCAGCGTGATCACCCACCCGCCGGCGAGCGCGAAGGGGATCACCAGCAGCGCGCCGACCAGCGACAACCCCTGCGCCAGGACCGAGTACCGGCGTTCGAGCGCTGCCTGGTCATCCTGCACGCTCGCCAGCGTCGGCAGCGCCACGCTGCTGACGACCCCGACGACCGAGAAGGCGAGCAGAATTGTCAGCTGGAACGCCACGGAGTACACACCGAGGTCGTCCTGCGAGAACATCGCGCCGACGATCGCCCGATCGCCCCAGAAGACGCCGAACATCAAGAGCCCGTTCAGGAGCAGCGGCCAGCCGAAGGCGATAATGCGCCGGGCCATCGCGCGGTCAATCGCCCAGCGGTACCGGCGCTCGGCGAGCAGGTGCGACGCCGCCACCAGCGTCGTCTGCTGCACGAAGAGCAGCCACACCATCGCCGAGTAATCGCGGAGCAAGAACGCCAGCGGGATCGCCGCGAGCGTCGCCGTCACCTGGCTGGCCACCTCCATCGTCACATACGGCCGGAAGCGCAGGACGCGCTGGAATCGGCTGACATCCTCGTGGCGCAGCGCCGTGATCAGCGGCAGCGCCGCGATCGTGCGGAAGGCCCAGGTCGCCTCCGTCGCATCGAAGAGTCGCGCAATCGGGCCCGCGAGGGCGAAGATCAGCGTCGCCGCGATGACCCCCTGCGCCATCGCGAACAGGTGCACCGACGCCTGCAGGCGCTCGTCGTCGCCGTCGGGCGCCTGCACGAGCAGCCGGTTCGTCGCCAGGTCGGTGACCATCGAGAAGAGCGCAACCGTCATCGCGAAGAGCGCCGCGACGCCGACATCGTCGACCCCCAGCAGACGCGCGATGACGACGCTCCGCACGAACGAGGCCCCCTGCCCGAGCACCTTGCCCGCGCCGACGGCCGCCGCGCCGCCAAAGACCCCGCGCCGCACGCTCACCGGCGTGCGCCCTCAGCGCGTGCGACGCGCGCCGAGTCCACGATCGCGTCCATCTGCGCCGCCGCCCTCTCCTTCACACCGACAAGCGCGTCGCGAAGCACCGGACGAGCCGCGTCGCGCGTCTCCCACGACCACCAGAGGCGATCGACCACCGCATCGGTCTCGAGCGAACGCGGATCGGCGACATGGTCGCCCATTGCCACAGACTCGAAGACGCCCTGCGTCTTGCCGCTGTAGGCGATCGCCGCCGTCGAGACACCCGAGCTCAGCCCGGCGATCGTCGAGTGCATGCGCGTGCCGCAGAACCAGTCGGTCTGCGCGATGATCCACTTCGTCTCAGACTGATCGTACGTGAGCGTCGGCAGAGCGCAGATGCGCTCGGGCGCGTCCAGATCGCGCGCCACTTCGTCGCAGGGACCGTTGTCCGCCTCGCCGGTCGTGTTGCCCACCGGGCCGAGCACGTGCGGCACAAGCACGATGCGCGCATCGGTCTCGTCGAGCACGCGCCGCAGGAACTTCCGCACCACCGCCCGATAGTCGGCTTTCAATCCGTATCGCTGCGCGCGAGACGCGGCGTCGATCGAGATCAGCCCGCTCACATTGAAGCCGATGATCGGCCCCTCATCGCGCCTGTCCAGCCACGCAGCCAGCGTCTCCGGCTCGATCCGCGCGGGCCTGCGCTTCTCGAGCGCGAAGGCGACATCCACGCCGCAGCGATGACGCGCGGGGTCGTAGCGGTCGCCCAGCAGCTCCTTCAGCGTGTCGTAGCTGTGCTCGTCCCGCGCCCAGCAGGCGTGCGCGCCGCGCACGATCTCCGCCGCGATCTTCCGCGCCGCCGGGTCGACGTACGGCCCGTACGTCTGGGGCAGCAGGATCAGGGGCGTCCCCATGCGCAGCGTCAGGCGCTTCACGAGCGTGACCGAACGGAACACGCGCGGGCCGTACAGGTCGGCGAACGAGTCGCCACCGCTGATGTCGAGCACGGCGTCGCTGGTCCGCAGCGCCCGCGCCGCGGGATTCCCGGCGCCGCCGACCAGGGCGCTGGCGAGGATGTTGTAGTAGCTCTCGCGCCGATAGACGCGCCGGGACAGACTCGCCCCGCACCGTTCGTAGTCGAACGAGAGGCCGTCGAGCGCGAGCGTGTCGCGTCGGACGCCCCGTCCGTTGTCGAAGACGGTCACCCTCGCGTTCGGCGCCCGGCGGGCGAGGCCGGCGAGCGTCGAAAAGCACAACGCCGAAACACCGAGGTTCCCGGTGTCCGGCGCCGCGCCCACGAGACAGAAAGCGGGATCGCGTTCCAGATTCATGATTGGCTGGGGCCGGGCGCGCCGTCGCGACGGCCCCGTCATCCGATTGTCAGGTCAGTCCTGAATCGCGCCGCGGTCGCGCGGCGCCTTTTCGGCGTTCGCCCACGGCCCGCGACGGAAGCCGTGCACCTTCAGGCCGCTGCCTTCGAGGCCGGGCGCCAGCGCGCCGTCGTGGTACAGCACGCCCGCGGGCATCGGGCTCGTGAACTCCACGCGCACGTCGCCCACCAGCGTCCCGATGCCGATCGGGACGCCCTTGTAGTACTGCGGCACCGTCGAGTGCAGCATCGTGATCCCGGCGGGCAGCCCGCCCACGCCCGGGCCGTCGGCGATCCAGCCGAAGGCGCTGTTCTGGATCAGGAAGTCATTGGCCTGCCAGATCGACTGATGGTTGTGGAAGAGCCAGCGACGGCCCGGGCTGCTGACGTGCAGGAAGAAGATGTTCTTGAAGTCGCCGGAGAACTGGTTGGCCAGGCCGGTGTCCGTGCCGGTGTTCTCGATCGCGATGTCCACGAAGGCGAAATCGCGGAAGCCCGCCGCGGTGTCGGCGTAGAAGTTCTGCACATCGACCGCGTTCGAGACGCGCACGTTGTACGCGATGATGTTCTCGAGGATATGGCCCGGCATGAAGTACTGGAAGATGTCGGTGTGGTGCTGCGTCGGGCTGATGATCATGTCGCCCGTCGAGCCCACCACCATGCGGCAGTTCTGGAAGTTGTCGCCGCCGATGCGGTAGTGGTGCGTGTTGCGGTGCAGGATCGCGTCGGTCCAGCCGTAGATCACATCGTGCGCGTAGCTGTCGGTCACGTACACGCGGCTGCCCGTCGCCGAGGAGGCCACCGGCTGCAGGTAGGTCGGCTTGGCCGGGGCGACGCCCTGGCCGTCGAACAGTCGAGCGCCGTCGAACCAGTAGTCGGCGCCGCCGCTCTCGCCGATCTGCATGAACGTGTTGTAGTCGAAGGCGATGTTGTGGTACCGCATCCGGTCCACATTCGTCATGACGAGGCTGGAGCTCACCTGGCGGACGATGACATCGTTCCAGTCGAGCCCGTCGGCGGCGCGAAGCGTGATCCAGCGCTCGTTCTTCAGACGCGTCGAGCGCGGCATGATCTCCCAGTCGCCGGCGGTCATGACGATGATCTCGCCGCCGTCCGCCGCCGCCTCGAGCGCGCTCTTGATCGTGCGCTTCGGCGCCGCCGGCGTGCCGGGGTTCGCGTCCGAGCCGCTGGCCGACACATGGATGCGCGACGGCGACCAGTCGCCGTTCGGATCAGCGAACAGGAACATCGAGTTCTGCCCGTTGATCGGCGCATTCGTGTGCGGTCCGGCGAGCACGCGCGGGACGCCCGCCACCGGGTACGCCACCGCGCGGACCTCGATCGGGCCCTCGCGATACTGGCTCACATCCAGATTCGCCGTGAACTCCCAGATGCCCGTGCGCGGGTTCTCCGTCATGTCGTAGACCGGCTGCCACGGGCCACCGTCCACCGAGAACTCGACGCGGTCGATGCCGTTCTGGTGGAAGGCCACGACGCCGACCTGGAAGTTGCCCGTGATCGTCTGGTAGGGCACCACATCCCAGCGCGCCATCGCCTTCTCATCGCTCGCCGGCTTGGTCGTGTCGCCGACCGCGCTCAACTCGTTCAGCGGGCCGGACCAGCCATCGCCCTGCAGAAGCGTGGGCACCTCGCCGGGCTCGGCGTCGGAGCCGCCACCGGAGCCACCACCCGAGCCTCCGCCAGAACCGCCACCAGAACCGCCGCCACCGACCGTGCCGCCGGTGCCCGTGGTGTCGCCCTCGTTGAACCCGCCATCGCCTTCGCCGCCGGAGTCGCCGTCGCCGTCGCCGTCGCCGGAGTCACCATCATCACCGCCGGTCGTGCCGCCATCCCCGGAGCCGCCGTCGGTCGTGCCGCCGTCGCCGGAGCCCGCGCCGCCACCGTCGGTCGAGCCGCCGTCACCGGAGCCCGCGTCGCCGCCGTCGGTCGAGCCGCCGTCGCCGGCGCCCGAATCGCCGCCGTCGGTCGTGTCGACGCCGCCGCCGTCACTGTCTCCATCGCCGTCATCGCCCGCGTCGCCACCGCCGGTCGAGGGACCGCCGCTCTGCTCGCCGGGAGGCGTGCTCCAGGCCTCGAGCAGGTCGGGATCATCGGTGTCGAGCGTCGGCAGCGGCTCATCGTTCGCGAGCACCCAGGCGTCCCCGCCGGCCGGGTAGAGCAGCCACAGGTCCGTATCGAGCACCGGCGAGTCAATCGAGGGGCCGTCACTGCCGCTTGAGTCCGCGAGCGTCTCCTCGAGCGCGCGCTGACCGCGCTTCGAGAGTGACGCGCTGTTCGAACTGGAGGTGCGCGACCGCGTCTCCGGCGAGTACGACATCTCGATGAAGTCAATCAGGCTCGCCACGTACGGATAGTCCGGCCCGGCGACCATGCCGTCGTTGCCGAAGGGCGCAAAACCGTTGAAGGTGATGCGCGCGCCGGGACGCATCTGGCGAACACGCTGCAGGATGTCCGCGAGCGCTTCGTCGAGATCCGTCTCGTACCCATGCAGGCGCCTGCGGATCAGGTCGCGATCGATCGCCACGTTGTTGAGGTCGCGAAGCTCATTCGTCGCCGCCGCGAGCGCGGCCTGTCCGCGACGACTCGTCGCCGCAGACGACGACCCGCCCGCAGCGCGGATCGGACGCCAGATGCGCGACAGCTGATCGATGCGGATCGTGTACAGCGCGCCCGGATCGGTCATCTGCCGGGCGATTGCATTGGCGACCTGCTGGCGGGCCCCCTCACGCGTCGATGCCCAGCACAGGTCGTACGCCAGCAGATCGCTGTCGAAATCGAGATCGATGCGAATCGGCTCGCCCAGACGCTGCGAGTGGATCTCCGTCGCAGCGCCGAAGGCGGGCGCCGGCGTCACCAGCGTTGCGCACGCCGCGATGCCCGCGGCGGCGATCAGGGAACGGGCCGTGCCCGAGAACCGGGGCAGCCGGCAGAGCAGCGTCGCAGGAAGCGGCGCACGCGTCAGAAGGCCAGCAGTCGTCGGCGTCATGGGCGATGTCCTCTCATCCAATGCCCCGACGGGACCACGCGCGGTCGCCAGGGCCGATCTGTCGTCGGCCCAACAAACCCCCGAAGTATGGGGGGTCGGGGGAGGCTGGGGAATTCCGGAGGATCGCGCAACGCGCAGCCCGCAGCCCTTGCCGCCCCGGCACAACCCCACCGGGTCCGGGAACCTTCCAGTGCGCCTCGATGGCTGAGAGGGATCCATGCAGTTCACAACACGATCAGCGATCGCCGGACTCCAGCAATCCACTGTCTCATTCTCAAGGGTATTCCCTAGTCTGTGCGGGCAGGCTTCGCCCCCGTCGCGCGCGCACCTGCACAGCGCGCCGCTCCCGCACACCCCGGAATATCCCCCTCGCAAGCCGAAAAACGGCATTGCGAGGCCTGTCCGTCAGTCCAGCGGCTCCAGGAGCCCCGGATCGATCTCCATGCTCGCGGCCTGCCCCAGCGTCTGGATGCGCAGGACCAGCCGGCGGGCCGGGTGATACCTCTCGACCAGACCTTCCACCCCCTTGAACGGCCCGCTGCGAACCCGCACCGGGCGTCCTTCCTTCAGATAGGGGAAGGGGTCCAGGTCGCCCGCCACCTCGAGGGCATGGCGCAGATGGCGCACCTCGCGCGCCAGGCCCGCTTGGTCCGGCGCTTCGATGATGTTCGCCACCCGCCCTGTGCCCGAGGCCAGAAACGCCTCCTCGCGCGTGCCGTGCAGGAAGACGTAGCCCGGGAAGAGCGGCGCCTCGACGACCCGCTTCGACCGGGCGTACCGGCGCGTCCGGCGGACCAGGGGGAGATAGTGCTCAACCCCCGCCGCCTCAAGCGTCTCCGCGACCGCCTTTTCCTGGCGGCTCCGCGTGTGCAGCACCCGCCAGAGGAGCGTCTCGCCGACGACACGCGCGCGCTCACGCGACGACACCGCCGGCGCGTCCAGGAGCATGCCCATGTTGTGCTGTTCTCCCACGGCTGCGCCCCAGGCCCGGCGCCGGGCGTCTCCGACGCGCCCTGACAGGCCCTCGGGTCATCCCATCGGCTCAAATCGCCCGCCGCGCCACAACTTCCCGCCCCCCACGGTCCGGGAGTCATTCCCTACGAACGCCGCCGTCTCATGTTCATGATCGGACCCGCGCCGAGTCCGCCCGGGCCGTCAGTGGGGGCGCGACTGCCGATCGGCGCCGGCGTCCCCGTGCAGGAACTCCTGCTCGAGGTATCGGGCCACATAATCGACGATGCTCGACGCCTCCGGGATGTCCGGGTTGCTCGTCGTGCCCCAGGGCTCGAACCGCATCCCGCGGAAGCGGCCGACCGCGTCCTCGAGGCTCAGGCCGTACTGGATGGCGATGCTGAATGCGCGGCAGAACGCCTGGCACATCCCGCTCATCATCGAGCCTTCCTTCGCCATCTTGATGAAGATCTCGCCGGGGGCGCCCTCGTCATCGAGGCCGATGGTCAGGTACCCCTCGTGATTCGAGATCGAGAACTTGTGCGTGACCGACCGGCGAGTCGCCGGAAGCGAGCGTCGAACTGCGACCATGGCCGGATCGCCCTCCCTCGAGTCGCGCGCCTTCGGCGCGCCATCACGACCCTTGCTCATCGACCCGCCTCCCTGCGCATCTGCAGATTCCCCGTGTCGTCCGCACCGCCGGCGCCGAACAGCCGGTGCGCCGCCGCTTCGTACCGCTTGAGCGTGCTGGTCACGATCTCAGGCGGCAGCGCCGGCCCCGGCGCGCTCTTCTTCCATTGGCCCTTCGCCACCAGCCCGAGCAGGTAGTCGCGCACGAACTGCTTGTCGAAGGAAGGCTGCTCCCGCCCCGGGCGCCAGTCCTCGGCAGGCCAGTAGCGCGACGAGTCCGGCGTGAGCGCCTCGTCGATCAGAATCGCATCGTCCGGACGATCGCCCGACGCCTCAACCGGGAAGCCGAACTCGAACTTCGTGTCCGCCAGCAACAGCCCGCGCTTCGCCGCGTACGCCGCCGCCGCCTCGTACACCGACAGCGACACCGCGCGCAGGCGATCCATCAGCGCCTCGCCGGCGATGGCGCACGCCCGATCGAAGGAGATGTTCTCGTCGTGCTCGCC
>JBICHM010000190.1:0-3773 GCA_043101835.1 Phycisphaerales bacterium
CCGAGCACAGCGCACAGAGCCCGCTGTCGGTGCACGACATGACGGTGGCCTACCAGCGCAAGCCGGTGCTGTGGGATGTCGATTACGACGCCCCGGCCGAGCGCCTGATCGCGATCGTCGGACCGAACGGCGCGGGCAAGAGCACCTTCATCAAGGCGTGCCTCGGGCTGGTCCCGATGGCGAGCGGGCGCGTGGAGGTGTTCGGCAAGCCGGCGCGAAAGCAGCGGGGGTTGATCGGGTATGTGCCGCAGCGCGAGAGCGTCGATTGGGATTTTCCGGTGTCGGCGCTCGATGTCGTCTGCATGGGGCGGTACCGGGCGATCGGCTGGTGCCGGCCGGTGACGAAGCGGCACCGCGAGGCGGCGCTCGCGGCTCTCGAGCGCGTCGGCATGGCCGACTACGCGCACCGCCAGATCAGCATGCTCTCGGGCGGCCAGCAGCAACGCGTGTTCCTCGCGCGGGCGCTCGCGCAGGATGCGACGCTGTACTTCATGGACGAGCCGTTCGCCGGCGTGGACGCGAGCACGGAGAAGGCGATTGTCGCCGTGCTGCGCACGCTCAAGGGCGAGGGGAAGACGGTCATCTGCGTGCACCACGACCTGCAGACCGTGCCGGAGTACTTCGACGAGGCGCTGCTCCTGAACACGCGCGTGGTCGCGTCGGGGCCGGTGGCGGAGATCTTTACGCGCGAGAACCTGCACCGGACCTACGGCGGGCGTCTGACGCTGCTCGACGAGGCCGGCGAGGCGCTGGCTCGCCGGGCGCGGGGCGGCTGAGTGGGCGCCGGCGCGACGATCGGCGAGGCGGCGCGGATTCTGACGCTGCAGGCGGGCTTCAACGCCGCGGTGGTGGTGGTGGGCGCGGCGCTGCTCGGCGTCGCGGCCGGCACGATCGGCGCCTTTGCGCTGCTGCGCAAGCGCGCGCTCATGGGCGATGCGCTCAGCCACGCGACGCTGCCCGGGGTGGCGGGGGCGTTCATTGTCGCGGTCATGCTCGGGGGCGAGGGGCGCAGCCTGCCGCTGCTGCTGGTCGGCGCAACGATCTCCGGCGTGCTCGGCGTGCTGACGGTGCAGGCGCTGGTGAAGTACAGCCGGCTCAACGAAGACGCGGCGATCGGGGTGGTGCTGAGCGTGTTCTTCGGTTTGGGGGTGGTGCTGATCAGCCGCGTGCAGGCGATGGATGTCGGCACGCAGGGCGGGCTGACGCACTTCATCCTCGGGCAGACCGCGGCGATGCGGCGCAGCGACGCGATGGTGATGGGGGGCGTCGCGGTGCTCGTGGCGCTCTGTGCGCTGCTGCTCTTCAAGGAGTTCCGGCTGGTCTGCTTCGACCGCGAGTACGCCGGCGCCCTGGGCTGGCCGGTGGGCGCGGTGGACCTAGCGATGATGGCGCTGGTCGTCGTGGTGACGGTGATTGGCCTGCAGGCGGTGGGGCTGATCCTGATCGTGGCGATGCTGATCATCCCGCCCGCGGCGGCGCGGTTCTGGACGGAGCGCCTATGGCTCATGACGCTGCTCTCGGGCGTCTTCGGCGGGCTGAGCGGGTACCTCGGGGCGTCGGCGAGCGCGATCTGGAGCGACATGCCGGCGGGGGCGGTGATCGTGCTCGGCGCGGGGGCGATCTTCGTGGTCTCGTTCATCTTCGCGCCGTCGCGCGGCGTCCTGGCGACGCTGGCGCGACACCTCCGCCTGCGCCTGACGATCGCGACCGATCACGCGCTGCGCCTTGCCTATGAGATCCTCGAGTCCGGCGGGAAGACGCTCGACCAGCCGATCGCGATCGAACGGCTCGTCGGGGCTCGATCGTGGGGCGGCGCGACGGCGCGACTGCTTGTGCGCTCGCTCGCGTGGCGCGGTCTTGTGCGCACCCGCGCCGGCGCGATGACGCTGACCGAACGTGGGCGCGCCGAGGCGAAGCGCGTCACGCGCAACCACCGCCTGTGGGAGCGGTTTCTCATCGAGCACGCGGAGCTGGCGCCGAGCCATGTGGATCGCGCTGCGGACCTCGTCGAGCACGCGCTGGGCGACCGCCTCGTCGCGGAGCTGGAGGCCAGCCTCGCCGTTGAGGGGCGCCTGCCCAGCGCGCACCCGATCGGGCCGGCAGCGCCGGAGCGTTCGGCATGACGATCACGCTCCAGGACTTCCTGCAGATCGATCTGCCCGCGCTCGCCGCCGGCGTGCTGGCGTGCGTCGCGTGCGGGCTGGTGGGCAACTTCCTTGTGCTGCGCCGGCAGAGCCTGATGGGCGATGCGATCAGCCATGTGGTGCTGCCGGGCATCGTCGGGGGGTTCCTGGTGATCTCGTGGCTGCAGACGAAGGGGTGGCTCGGGGGCGACGGCGCGATGATGGACCCGCGTCACTCGGGCGGGATGCTCATCGGCGCCGTGGTCGCGGCGGTGGTTGCGGCGGCGCTGATCGACCTCGTGCAGCGCCTCGGTCGCGTGGAGCCCGGCGCGGCGATGGGGGTGGTCTTCAGCGTGATGTTCGCGATGGGGGTGATCCTGCTGGAGAAAGCCGCGGCCGACAGCGTGGACCTCGACGCCGACTGCGTGCTGTACGGCCAGCTCGAGGACATCCAGTGGTGGGAGTTCGCCGGGTTCGGCTCGCTTTTTGACGGTGCGGCGCTGGCGACCTTCCCGCGCGAGATCGTGACGCTGGCGATCGTGGCGCTGGTCATCGCGGCGCTGGTGGTCGTCTTCTTCAAGGAACTGAAGATCACCTCGTTCGATCCGGGGCTCGCAAGCGCGATGGGCATCCCCGCGGGGGTCTTCCACTTCGGGCTGATGCTGCTCGTCGCCGTCGCGGCGGTGGCGTCGTTCGAGGCCGTGGGCTCGATTCTCGTCATCGCGATGCTCATCTGCCCCGCGGCGACCGCGCGCATGCTCACTGATCGTTTGCGCACCCAGTTGTGGCTGAGCGTCGTGATCGCGGTTGCGACCGCGGTCATTGGGTATTTCGCCGGCGCGTGGGGGCCGATGTGGCTGTCGGGCCTCGGCGTGATCGGCTGGAGCGACTCCCTGAGCGTGTCGGGCATGATGGCGGTGACGGCGGGGGCGCTGCTAACGCTGGCGATCGTCGCGTCGCCGAGCCACGGGGTGGTGGCGCGCTGGGCGCGCCGGGTGCGCCTGGCGAGCCGCGTGGCGCATGAGGATCTGCTCGGGATGCTCTACCGGGTCGAGGAGGCCGGGCGCGAGGGGCTGGCGCGGCGCGACGCCATCGGCGGCGTGCGCGAGGCGAGCGACTCGACGCTCGCCGCGCGGGGCGCGCTGCGCGCGGCGGCGCGCGCGGGCGAGGTGCGCGAATCGGACGGGCGCATCAGCCTGACCGAGGCCGGGCGCGAGCGGGCGCGTGGGCTCGTGCGCAGCCACCGCCTGTGGGAGGCGTACCTCGTGCGCGTGCTGGGCCTGCGCCCGGACCATGTGCACTCGACGGCGATGCACCTCGAGCATGTGACCGACGAGCGGATGCGCGAGCGGTTGGCGAGGTCGGCGGCGGATGGGACGGATCCGCACGGGAAGCCGATTCCGTAGGGACTTACCGCTGAGGCGCGGAGGACGCGGAGTAGGGCCGGGGATCCTCGCGCCATCGCCCCGAAGGGGCGCCGGAATGTTTAGCGGCGCATGGTGATCGCCCCGGAGGGGCGAAGGGAGCGAATGCGCTGTATCCGGAGGGAACCCTACGGGATGTCGCGCCCGAGGACGCCGTCGATCGTGGTCATGCCGGCGTCGCCCTCCGGAACAGAGGGCGTTGGCGCCGCGGCAGATCGGAAGAGCA
>JBICHM010000191.1:0-2689 GCA_043101835.1 Phycisphaerales bacterium
CTCGACCTCCTGCAGTACATCGACGGTGTAATCGTCGCCGTCAGTGCGCAAGTGGATGTTCGGCGCACCACGAGCCAAACCACCCGGGTGCTGCCCCCCGGTGAAGGCACGGTGACGGCGCCGCTGGAGGAGAGTTCGAGTTCGGTCGTCGAGCGATCACCCTCGCGCGGCGCGGAGCCGGGGGTGCGGAGCAACGTGGGTCTCGACATCGCGCAGGCCGGGGGCGACGGGCCGACGCGCGAGGAGACCTCGACCGACGCGCGTCTCGAGACGCGCTGGGGCGAGACGATCGAGAACGTCGTCGACCCGCGCGGCATGCCGACGAAGATCAACGCAACGATCAACATTCCGCGTTCCTACTTCGTGGCGATCTGGCGGATGACCGCGCCGGAGGACGGTCCGGAGGCGCCCGACGAGGCAGCGTTGGTGGCGGTCATCGACGCGGAGACGGCGCGCATCCGCGACGACGTGGCGCCGCTCGTGGAGGCCGGCGGACCCGACGGCGTGACGCCCGGGGCCGTGACGGTTTCGATGATCCCCGACGCGCCGACGATTACGCCGGCTCGCGCGGGCGGGTTCATGGGCGATCTCGCCGCCGGCGGCGGCGCCGGGTCGCTTGCGCTGTCGGGGCCGGTGAAGACGCTCGCGCTCGGACTGCTGGCTGCGGGGGCGCTGGGCGTGATGGCGCTGTCGCTGCGGAAGGCGAGCAAGCCGCAGGAACTGCCGACGCCTGAGGAACTCGTCGGCGTGCCGCCGGCGATCCAGGCGGGCTCCGACATCGTCGGCGAGGCCGACGAGGCGGACGCGGCGCTGACGGGCATCGAACTGAGCGAGGACGACCTGCGCCGACAGAAGGTGCAGGAGCAGGTGATGAAGGTCGTCAACGAACAGCCTGCGGAGGCGTCGAGCATCCTGCAGGGCTGGATCACCGAGGGGCGGTAAGGGGAACGGCGTGGCGCGCAAGCCCGGAGAACGGCTGCCGGAAGCGATCGAGGAGATCGACGGGATCACCAAGGCGGCGATCCTGCTGGTGTCGCTCGACCCCATCTCGTCGGCGGAGATGCTGCGCCGTCTGCCCGCCGAGAGCCTCGAGGATGTCACGCGCGAGGTCGCGGGGCTCGGGCGTGTGCCCGACGGGCTCCGGACGACCGTGCTCGACGAGTTCTACCAGTGCTCGATCGCGCATCAGGGCATGCGGGAGGGCGGGCTCGATTACGCCAAGGCGCTGCTGCAGCAGTCGATGGACCCCAAGGAGGCAGACAAGCTCCTCTCGAAGATCCAGACGCACGTGCAGAAGACACCCTTCGCCTTCCTGCAGAAGGCCGAGAGCGAGAACCTGCTCACCTTCATTCAGGATGAGCACCCGCAGACGATCGCGCTGATCCTCTGCCACATGCCGCACTACAAGGCCAGCGAGATCCTCGTCGGGCTGCCGGCGCAGAAGCAGGTGGAGTGCATCAAGCGCATCGCGAACATGGAGCAGACCAACCCCGAGGTCATCCGCGAAGTGGAGCGCGGGCTCGAGAGCCGCCTGGCGAACATGCTCATGCAGTCAACCGAGAAGGCCGGCGGCGTGGGGGCGGTCGCCGAGATGCTCAACCTCGCCGACCGCGCCACCGAGAAGACCATCATGGAAAGCCTCGAGCAGGAGGACCCCGATCTCGTCGAGGAGATCCGGCGCCTCATGTTCGTCTTCGAGGACATCCTGCTGGTCAACGACAAGGGCATCCAGTCGGTGCTCAAGGAAGTGGACAACGACGAACTCGCCCTCGCGCTCAAGACGGCGAGCGAGGAGCTGCAGCAGAAGATCTTCGGCAACATGTCCGAGCGGGCCGCGGCCCTCATCAAGGAGGACATGGAGTACATGGGCCCGGTGCGCATCAGCGATGTCGAATCGGCCCAGCAGCGCATCGTCGACATCGTCCGCCGACTCGAGGACGCCGGCGAGATCATCATCGCTGGTCGCGGCGGCGAGAGCGAACTGGTCGTCTGACCGACGACGCCCCGGCACGCGGCGCAGGAGGCGCCCACGACGATGGCCCTGATCAAGCACGCCCAGACCGCCAGACTCGCCAGCGACGCTGTGGTTCTCGACCTCGGCGACCTGCGGCGCGAGGCCGACCGCATGCGCGCCCGGGCGGAGCGCGAGGCGGCGCGCATCGTCGAAGAGGCGCGTGCCGAGCGCGAGCGCCTCATCACCGGCGCGCGTGAGGAAGGGTTCGAGGCGGGGCGCGAGGCGGGGCACGCCGAGGGATTCGAGGCAGGGCGCGCCGATGGCGAGGCCGCGGCGCGCGCCGAGGCTGCGGAGCGGCTCGATTCGATCGCGGCGTCTCTGACCGCGGCGCTCGACCGCATCGACGGCGAGCACGAGCGCACCACGCGCGAGGCACGCCAGGATGTGCTCGAACTCGCGATCGCGATGGGCGAGCGCGTCGCGCGCCGGGCGATCGAAGTCGACCCGACGGCCGCCGCGCGGCAGGTCGAGGCGGCGCTGGAGATCGTGCTGCGCGCCACCGACCTGATCGTCCGCGTGCATCCCGAGGACCTGACGATCGTCGAAGCAGCGATGCCGGATCTTGCGCGTCGCCTCGGTCAGTCGGCGCGCGTGCGCGTCGAGGCCGACGCATCGCTCGGGCGCGGATCGGCGGTCATCTGCAGCGAGCGCGGCGAGATCGACGCGACCGTCGAC
>JBICHM010000192.1:0-7104 GCA_043101835.1 Phycisphaerales bacterium
GTACGACATCGATCCTGCGCGCGTGTACGCCGTCGGCCACTCGCTGGGCGCGGTGGCAATCACCTCGTCGGGGCCGGAGATCGCGGATGACCTCGCCGCCGCGGCGTGCCTCGCGGGGCCGGTCTTCATCGCGCCGCCGCCGGGGGCGCCGGCGCTGCTGCTCGTCGCGGCGGAACTCGATCCGATCGCCCCGCCGCGCCGTCTGGCCCGCTATGTCGAAATGGGCACGCGCGCCGGGATCTCGGTCGAATACCGCGAACTCGCCGGGCAGGGGCACACGCTGATGGTCAACGAGGCGCTGCCGCTGGCGATCGACTGGCTGCTCGAGCGCCGGCTCGGCCCCGTGCAGGCGGCGCCGTGACCGGCGACAATCCCGCCATGACTGACGCGGACGCCATCATCATCGGCGCGGGCGTCGCGGGGCTCGCCTGCGCCGTGCGCCTGCACGAGGCCGGCGTGCGCGTGCAGGTGCTCGAAGCATCCGACGGCGTCGGCGGGCGCATCCGCAGCGATGTCGTGGACGGATTCACGCTCGATCGCGGCTTCCAGGTGCTGCTCGACGCGTACCCGGAGTCGCGCGACCTCCTCGACTGCGACGCCCTCGACCTCCGCCCCTTCCGCGCCGGCGCCATGGTGCGCTTCGGCGGGAAGTGGCACGACCTCGCCGACCCGATGCGCGAGGGCTGGGGCGCAGCCGTCCGCGGCGCCTTCAGCCCGATCGCCACTATCGCCGACGCATTCCGCGTGCTCTCGCTCCGCAAACGCGTCATGCGCACCAGCGCCGACGACCTGCTCGCCCAGCCGACCGACCGACCCACGATCGAGCACCTGCGGGCGCTGGGCTTCAGCGAGCGGATCATCGAACGCTTCTTCCGCCCCTTCCTCGGCGGCATCTACCTCGAGCGGGAGCTCGCGACGAGCAGCCGCTTCTTCGAGTTCGTCTTCAGGATGTTCAGCGAGGGGCGTGCGTGCGTGCCGGCGCGCGGGATGCAGGCGATCCCGGAGCAGCTCGCGGCGCGGTTGCCGGAGGGGATGGTGCGCCTCCGCACACCAGTCGAGTCGCTCGACGAACTCAGCGCAGGCACGGTTGTGATCGCCACGGACTTCGCCGCTGAAGCGCGCCTGCTTAGACACGATTCGCCGACGAAATGGAACGCGACCTGCTGTCTCCACTACGCCATGGACGCCCCGCCGATTGATCGGCCGACACTCCTGCTCGACAGCGAGGGGCGCGGGCCGATCAACAACGCCTGCGTCATTTCGAATGTCGCGCCCGGATATGCGCCGGCGGGCAAGGCGCTGCTCTCGGTGAGCGTCGTCGGCGACTCGCCGGACGATGAGCACATGCTGGAAGGGCGCGTCCGTGCGCAGCTCCGGGATTGGTTCGGCGAGCGCGCATCGGCGTGGCGCTGCCTCGGCTTTCGGCGCATCCGGCACGCGCTGCCGGCGCTGCCGGCCGGCGACGATGCCCGCCCCGGCGTTCGCGTGCGGGACGGGCTCTACCGCTGCGGCGACTGGCTCGAGACCCCGTCCACCAACGGCGCCCTCAAGAGCGGGCGGCTCGCGGCGGAGGCGGTCCTCGCCGACCGCGCCTGAGCGGCGGGTACACTCCTGCCGGGCGGCGCTGGATGCCGCCCGGAGAGGGATCCTGCCATGACCACGGATATCGCATCGCTCCTCGGCGCCGACGCCGAGGGGTTGCTCACCTACGAGTGCCGCGGCGTCTCGAAGCACAGCCTGCACCTGCCCGGGCCGGACTTCGTCGAGCGCGTCTTCACGCACACCGACCGCGGCCCGCGCGTGCTGCGCAACATGCAGGCCCTGCTCGACCACGGGCGCCTCGGCGGCACCGGGTATGTCAGCATCCTGCCGGTCGACCAGGGCATCGAGCACACCGGCGCCGCGTCGTTCGCGCCCGAGCCGGCGTACTTCGACCCCGAGAACATCGTGCGTCTCGCCATCGAGGGCGGCTGCAACGCGGTGGCCAGCACCTTCGGCGTGCTCGGCGCCGTCGCGCGCAAGTACGCGCACCGCATCCCGTTCGTCGTGAAGCTCAACCACAACGAGCTGCTCAGCCACCCAACGAGCTACGACCAGGTGCCCTTCGGCTCCGTCCGCCAGGCGTACGAGATGGGCGCGGTCGCGGTGGGCGCGACGATCTACTGGGGCAGCCCCGAGAGCCGGCGCCAGCTGCAGGAGATCGCCGATGCCTTCGAGGAGGCGCACGCCCTCGGCATGGTCACCATCCTGTGGTGCTACCTGCGCAACGAGGCCTTCAAGACGAAGGACGCCGACTACCACACGAGCGCCGACGGCACGGCCCAAGCCAACCACCTCGGCGTGACCATCCAGGCCGACATCATCAAGCAAAAGCTGCCCGAGACCAACGGTCTCTTCAACGCGGTGAAGGTCGGCAAGACGCACAAGCGCGTGTACAGCGAACTGATCCCTGACGATCATCCGATCGAGATGACGCGCTGGCAGTTGGTGAACTGCTACATGGGGCGCATGGGTCTCATCAACTCCGGCGGCGCCTCCAGCGGCGCAAGCGACCTCGCCGAAGTCGTGAAGACCGCCGTCATCAACAAGCGCGCCGGCGGCATGGGCCTGATCTCGGGGCGCAAGGCCTTCCAGCGCCCGATGGCCGAGGGCGTCGCGCTCCTGCACGCGATCCAGGATGTGTATCTGGATGCGGGCGTGACGGTGGCGTGAAGCTCCCTCTCCCCTTGGGGGAGCGGGCCGGGGTGAGGGGTTTCGATGGAGGGTGGGCTTTGCCCGCCGTACGCGCGCCCTCTCGCGATACGTCACGGTTGGCGGCGGCAGTTCGGCGAGTGTTGGAAATGCAGCGAGCCAAGCGAGACGAGCGGGGCGCTCCTGTCTTTCAGCCGCTGGAACAGTTCGACATAGCACACCGGAACGGTCACATCGATATCGAGGTAGCTGTCGCTTCGAATATCAAGCGGCGCAATCTCAGGATCGGCGTAGATCCGCAGGATCCATGTCGACGACTCCACGCCAGGTGAGAACGCGGACTCGTCGAGCACCGTCGTGTAGTCGTTGGTGTGCCGATAGAGTCGCGTACGGAAACCGCCCCGTGCCGCCAGTATCTGATCTCGCGCCACACACACACCGTCGCGGATGAGATCGACCGTGAGCGGCAGCGTCGGGCCCTCGGCCCACTCTTCCTGCGTGCGCGCGCCCCACAGCGCGTCCAGTTGCATGTTCACGACCGAAGGGCCATTCGAGGGATAATCCTGACTGGTGTCGAGCAGGCGAACTGAGAAGCAGATATCTGTCGAGATCTTCTGCGCGAATTGCGGGGCCGGCGTGGCTCGCATCGGGTGCGTGCCGACGGGCAGGATCGTCATGTCAGCGAGGAACTCGTTTCGCCACACTGCGGGCCGCTGCTGCCGCCAAGACCCGCTGACGAATCGCGGCGACGAGATCTCGACGGTTATCTTGAACGGCTCGCCCGGCGAAGGCACCCGGGCTTCGAAGCCCGCTTGATGACTGATCGAGGTGAGCGGCTGCCAGTCGCCCAGCCGCTCTCGCGTCTGCCCTGAGTTCGGCGTGAACTGCCCGAATGCGGTTGCGCCATCGGGCATGACGAATCTGATCTGCCTCCCAAGCGATTTCTGAAGCCACGGCGGTGGGTCGAGCTCGAACCGAGTCAGGGAGCCCGCAGCCGCGCTCTCGCGGTGCGCCAGCATGCTCTGCCAGCCATCCGGCAACGCGTTCATTTGGCGGCGAACCCAGATGGCGTCCAGGCGTGCCGATTCGGAGCGTGCGATGCGATAGTCGATCTCCATGATGATCGACCGTTTGTGCTTCCCGAACTCTCCGTCGAGCGGCCCCCATCGCACCAGCAGCTCTGTCGGGATCGCCGCAAGCCAGCCACGCTGCCGTACTTCAGGCATATGCGCCGCGATCCATCCGCCGAGCACGCCCGAGATAAGCGCGAGCAACGAGACGCACACAACGAGCACGCGTCTGCGTGTCCCGTGAAGCTCGCGAAGTCGCCGCGCCGTTCTTCCGCATTCCGGACATGTCGCCGGGAACGCTTCGACGCCTGTCATGTCGTACCAGCATGCGGGGCATCGTGGGCGCCCGCGCCTGCGGTTCCAGAAGATCGCTCGGGCGAGCGCGAAGAGCCCCAGACCAGCCAGCGCACCGGCCAACCACACGAAGATCGCTGTGGTCGTCATGCAATCCGGTACGCGGCGGAGCGTCCCCGGTTCCTCCAGATGCCGCCGCCGCGTGGGGGTTGGAACGCGAAGGGATGCGAAACGGAACTGAACGCAGAGGAAGACAGAGGAGCACAGAGGAGAGATTGTGACCACCCCTCAACTCCGTGTCCCTCTGTCTTCCTCCGCGTTCCAATCTTCCGACCTTCGCGTCTCTCCGCGCCCTTCGCGTTCGATCCCCGCTTCGCCCCGATAGACTCAAGCCATGCGAACGGTGCTCTGCGTGATCCTGGCGATTGGCGCACCCGCATTCGCCGGCCCCGCCGACCCTCCCGCCGCGCCCGGCAGCTTGGCGCACCGGCCCGTCGCCGACGGGGGCGGCGCCCTGCTCACCTGGCTCGAGCCCGCCGGCGAAGATCGCGCGATGGCCCTGCGCCTCAGCCGCTTCGATGGCGAGGCATGGACGGAACCCGTCACCGTGCGCACCGGCGACGACTTCTTCGCCAACTGGGCCGACCTGCCCAGCGCGCACCGCGCGCCGGACGGGTCGCTCGTGGTCTCGTGGCTCCAGAAGTCCGGCCCGGGGACCTACGCCTACGACATCATGCTCGCGCGCAGCGCCGATGACGGCGCGACCTGGGAGACGCTCGGCGCCGCGCACCGCGACGGCACGCCCACCGAGCACGGCTTCGTGTCGATGCTCGATGATCCGAACGGCGTGCGCCTCGTCTGGCTCGACGGGCGCAACATGGCCCCCGGGGGCGGCGGGCACGACGCGCACGCCCACGGCGCCGGCGGCGACATGACCGTGCGCACCAATGTGCTCACTGCCGACGGCTTCGCCGCGCCATCCGTGATGCTCGATCCGCGCACCTGCGAGTGCTGCGCCACCGACGCCGCGCTGACGAGCGCCGGCCCCGTCATCGTCTACCGCGATCGCAGCGAGACGGAGGTCCGCGACATCGCGATCGTGCGCCTCGTGGATGGCCAGTGGACGCCCCCCGCGCTCGTCGCGAGCGACGGCTGGCGCATCCCCGCCTGCCCGGTGAACGGCCCGGCGATCGATGCGGACGGCGATGATGTGGTCGTCGCGTGGTTCACCGGCGCCGGCGGCGGGCGCGTGCAGGCGGCCTTCAGCAGCGACGCCGGCGCGACCTTCGGCGCGCCGATCGTCATCGCGGAACCAAGGCCCGGGAAGACGCTCCAAGGGCGCGTCGATGTGGAGTTCCTCCGTAAGGACGCCGCGGTCGTCACCTTCATGGGCTCGAGCGGATCAATCTGGTTCCAGCATGTCGCCCCAAGCGGGCGCATCGGGCACGGATCGAACTTCGCAACGACCGAACCAATCCGCGCCAGCGGCTTTCCGAAGATCGTCCCACTCGAAGGCGGACGGCTCCTCGCCACCTGGACCGAGGTGAAGGACCGCACGACGCGGGTGCGGGCGATGGTGGTGGAGCGGTAAGACGGAACGCGAAGATCGCGAAGAGACGCGAAGTCTGGAAGAGGTTGAACGCAGAGGAAGACGGAGGAAGACCGAGGGGGACCGGATCCGATTCCCAACTCTGTTTCCCTCTGTCTTCCTCTGCGTTCAGTCTGCTCTTCGCGCCCTTCGCGTTCGCATCCCCGGCGTCACCGCTTCTCGCCCAGCCACCACGCCGGCTTGCTCTTGCCGGCATATGTCAGGCCCAGGTGCGTGACGCCGTAGTCGAGCACGCTGTCCGCGGCTTCCTCGGCGTCGTCGGTCAGCAGCACGCCGTCGATGTCCTCCGGGCTGATCGTCGCCTCGGGGATCATCGTGTTGCGGACGAAATCCACCAGCGGCTGCCAGTACTCGCGACCCATCAGGACCAGCGGGAAGCGGTGGATCTTGCCGGTCTGGATGAGTGTGGCGGTCTAGAAGATCTCGTCCATCGTGCCGAAGCCGCCGGGCAGACAGACGAAGGCGTACGAGTACTTCACGAGCATGACCTTGCGCACGAAGAAGTAGTTGAAGTTAATGACGCGGTCGAGGTAGGGGTTGGGCGCCTGCTCCATGGGGAGCACGATGTTGCAGCCGATGCTGCGCCCGCCGGCCTCGCGCGCGCCGCGATTGGCGCCCTCCATGACGCCCGGTCCGCCGCCGGTCATGACGGTGAAGCCGCGGTTGGCGAGCGAGGCGCCGACGGCGCGCGACATCTCGTAGTAGCGATGCCCCTCCTGGAAGCGGGCGCTGCCGAAGACGGTGACGCAGGGGCCGACGAAGTGCAGGCTCCGGAAGCCGCGCACGAACTCGGCGCCGATGCGCAGCACGCGCATGGCCTCGGCGAGGCGGGGCTGGGGGCCGGCGAGGAAGCGCTTGTCGTGCTCGTCGCGCCGGAGCTCCTGCTTGCGCAGGCGTTGCTGCTGGCGCGCCTCGGTCTCGGCTTCGCCCGCTCGCGCCCCCGAGAGGGTCTCGGGGTGGCGCTTCTCCTGGCGCTGGCGTTCGGCGGCGGCTTCCTCGATGCGCATCGGGTCGCGCTCGGGGCCGCTGGGGGGTCCGGCGTCGGTCACGGCGCGGTCTCCATCGCGCGGACCTCGCGCGCCAGGTCCGCGAGCGCGACGGTGCGCTGCTCGCCGGTCTCGAGGATCTTCAGCGTCGCCTCCTGCTCGCTCTCGATGATCGCGCAGCAACGCGCATCGACGCTCGATGCCTCTTTCAGAAGCTTTCCGACATTGCGCGTCGTCTTCGCCGTCGCGCGCGCGTGCAGCCCCTCGCGGCGCATGTACGCCACGCCCGCGCGGACGAGGCGGTCGAGGCGCTCGTCGCCGGTCACGAGGAACACATCGACGCGCTGCCCCGTCTTCCTGCGCAGCGCGTTGCCATCCGGCATCTTCCCGCCGTCTTCGAGCACGAGCGAGAGCACGACGTCGCCCATCGCGAAGCCCACCGCCGGCGTCGGCG
>JBICHM010000193.1:0-4769 GCA_043101835.1 Phycisphaerales bacterium
GTGTGCTCTTCCGATCTGTCGTCGGGACGAGCGGCAAGGCGAATGTTGGCGACGGTCGCCTGGGGACTAGCGGCCTGCGTATGAAGGTCGATCCCGCGGCCGAGTGGGCGCAGATCTTCGTCGAAGCGTGGCGTTTCCACCGCGACTACTTCTACGTGGACAACCTGCACGGGTCGGACTGGGACGCGGTGCGCCGGCGGTACGAGCCGCTGGTGGCGCATGTGTCGCACCGGAGCGATCTGGCGCACCTGATCGATGTCGTCGGCGGCGAGATCGCGGTCGGGCACTCGTTCGTCGGCGGCGGCGACACGCCGGATGTCGATTCAGTGCCCGGCGGGCTGCTCGGCGCCGACTACGCGATCGAGAACGGACGCTATCGCATCGCGAACATCATCGAGGGCGAGCCGTGGAACCCGAACCTCGATGCGCCGCTGGGCGTGCCGGGGCTGGACGTGCACGAGGGCGACTACATCGTCGGCGTGAACGGTGTGGAGTTGACTGCCGACACGAACATCTACAGCGCCTTCGAGCGCACGGCGGGTCGGCAGACGCGGATCCATGTGAACAGCGAGCCGACGATGGAGGGCGCGCGCGTCGTGACGGTCGTGCCGGTCGGCAACGAGTTCGCGCTGCGCCAGCGCGCGTGGATGGAGGCGAACCGGCGGAAGGTCGACGAGATGTCGGACGGCCGGCTGGCGTACGTGTGGCTACCGGACACCGGCGGCGGCGGGTACACCAACTTCAACCGGTACTACTTCGCGCAGCAGGACCGCGAGGGCGCGGTGATCGACGAGCGATTCAACGGCGGCGGGTCGGCGGCGGACTACATGGTGGACATCATGGCGCGCGACCTGCAGGCGTTTTTCAACAACCCGATCGGTGACAGGAAGCCCTTCACGGCGCCGCAGGCGGGCATCTTCGGACCGAAGGTGATGATCATCAACGAGAGCGCGGGGTCGGGCGGCGACATGCTGCCGTGGCTCTTCCGCAACATGGACATCGGCCCGCTCGTGGGCACGCGCACCTGGGGCGGTCTGGTCGGCATCTGGGACTACCCGGCGCTGATCGATGGCGGGATCATCACGATCCCGCGCGGCGGGTTCTACACCGTCGAGGGCGAGTGGCGCGTCGAGAACGAGGGCGTGGCGCCGGACATCGAGGTGGAGATCCACCCGAAGGACTTCGTCGAGGGTCGCGACCCGCAGCTGGAGCGCGCGGTCAATGAGGCGTTGCGTCTGCTGGAGACGCAGGGCGCGCCGACGATCGTGCCCGAGCCGCCCGGGCCGATTCGGGCGAAGCGGGCGCAGTAAGCGCTGCAACGAGTTGGTTCCACCGCCCCGGTCGGCCGCCCGACCGGGGCGTTTTTATGCGCCTTCGAGATCGAGCTTCATCGAGAAGAAGCCGAGCAGATCGCGGAGCGCGAGAACGCCGACGAGCTCGCCGGCGTCGTCGACAACCATCAGGCGCGAGAGGTCGCGATCGCGGAGGCGGGCGAGGGCGTGCATCGCGTCGGCGCTTGCGCGCACCGAGTTGGCGTCGCCTGTCGGCTCCATGACCTCGCGGACGGTGGTGTCGGACCAGCGATTGGGCTCGACGGCGCGCACGGCGTTGATGGTGACGCAGCCGATGAGCCGGCCGCCCTCGACGACCGGATAGAGCTTGTGCTGGCGCTGGTAGATGTAGCGCTCGACGAGGTCGCGCAGGGTGATGTCGGGGGGGACGGTCTGCGGGTTCGGCGTCATGAAGCGGGAGACCGGCTCGCCGGCGAGGTGCTGGCGGAGGAGGACATGCTGCATGGACATGTTTGCGGCGGCGCGGAGGAACATGCCGAGGACGAACCACCAGACGCCAGCGATGATCGCGCCGGAAATGGCGCTGAAGAGGCCAAGGGCGATGAGGAACATCCCGAAAGCGCTGCCGATGGCGCTGGTGATGCGCGTGGCGCGCCGCAGGTCGCCGGTCTTGCGCCAGATCGCGGCGCGGAGGACGCGCCCGCCGTCGAGGGGGAAGGCGGGGATCATGTTGAAGACGACGAGGACGAGGTTGATGAAGCCGAGGTACTGGGTGACGGCGCTGAGCGGCGCCGGGCCGTCGAGCGCAAGGGTGAGGGCGCTCGCGCCGAGCATCAGGAGGCCGATGGCGACGGAGACGAGCGGGCCGGCGATGGCGACGAGGAACTCGGCGGTGGCGCTCGGCGGTTCGTCGCCCATCTCGGCGACGCCGCCGAAGATGAAGAGGGTGATGCCCTTCATCTCGATGCCCTGGGTGCGCGCGATGAGGGCGTGGCCGAGTTCGTGGAGGACGATGGAAACGAAAAGGCCGAGCGCGCCGACGGCGCCGAGGATCCAGCGCGTGGCGGCGTCGAAGTCGTGCGGCGGCTGCCCGAAGACGCCCTCGGCGAGCGACCAGGTGATGAGGATCGCCAGGAGGAACCAGGAGAGGTCGATGGCGATGCGGAAGCCGAAGACGTGGAAGAGTGGGATGCGTGGGCCGAACATGGGCGCTCCGGTGGTTCGGGTGGATCGCCCGTCACCCTAGCGCACGCTCATTGCCCGTTGTCGGGGGCGTTCTTCGCCTCCTGCCGGGCGGCGCTGTCGGCCGGCGTTTCCTGCACCTTGCCGAGGTAGCCGGGGAGTTCGACGCCGGCCTGCTGGGCGAGTTCGTGGACGGGCGGGAGGGAGCCGATGAGGCCGCTGAGGAAGTCGGCGGTGGAGCCCCGTGAGGCGACACCGTTCTTGGGTTCGGCGCTGCGACCGGAGTCCCAGACGGTGATCTTGTCGATCTTGAGGTTCTGGACGGCCTTGACCTGCTCGCGGACGAGTTCGGGGAGGATCTCGATGAGCAGGAGCGTGGGGGCGACGCTGGGGTTCTCGGCGGCGGCCTCCATGAGCATGCGGTAGCCGGCGGCCTTGGCTTCGAGGACCTTCTGCACGCCCTCGGCTTCCGCCTGGTATTTGAGGAGGACGGCGTCGGCTTCGCCCTTCGCTTCGCGCCGGCGCTTTTCGGCTTCGGCTTCGGCGGCGATCTCGATGCGCTGCTTCTCGATTTCCTGCGGGGCGAGTTCGACCTTGGAGAGGCGTGCGATCTCCTGCTCGCGTTCGGCGAGGAGGATGGCCTCGGCGGCCTTGGCCGCGGCGACATCGGAGCGGCGCTTGGCTTCGGCGCGGATCTCGGCGAGGCGGGCGGTGCTCTCGGCGATCTCGGCGGAGGAGGTGTTCTCGCCGTCGACGGCGCGGGCCTCGGCTTCAGCGACCTGGACGCGCTGCTGCTGCTCGGCGCGTTTGCGGGCGACCTGGGTCTCGGCGGTGCGCTCGGCGATGGCGATGTCCTGGTCGCGCTGGGACTGCGCTTCGCCGCTGATCGCCTGGGCCTCGAAGTTGGCGACGGTGACGCGCTGTCGCTGCTCGGCGCCCTTGCGCCCCTCGATGGCGGAGGCCTGTTCCTGTGCGACGCTGACGGTCTGCTCGCGCTGCGCGACGGCCTGTCCGGTTGCGCCGTCGCGGTCGGCCTGGGCGACTTCGACCTTGGCCTTGTTGATGGCCTCGGCGGCGGCGCGCTTGCCGATGGCCTGGATGTAGCCGGACTCGTCGGTGATGTCGCGGATGTTCACGTTGATCAGCTCGAGGCCGATCTTGTTGATCTCCTGGGTCACGTTCTCGTTGACGAGGCCCATGAACTTCTCGCGGTCCTTGTTGATCTCTTCGATCGACAGGGTCGCGATGACGAGGCGCAGCTGTCCGAGGATGATGTCCTGCGCCTGCTCGCGCACCGCCTGGGGCGGGAGGCCGAGGAGGCGCTCGGCGGCGTTGGCCATCATCACCGGGTCGGTCGAGATGCCGACGGTGAAGGTGGAGGGCACGTTGACGCGGATGTTGTTGAGCGAGAGCGCGCCTTCGAGGGGGATGTCGATGACGAGCGGCTCGAGGCTGAGGTAGGCGAAGTCCTCGATGACGGGCCAGACGATCTGGCCGCCGCCGTGGTAGCAGCGTGCGCTCTGGCGTTTGCTGCGGCCCCAGATGACGAGGATGCGGTTGCTCGGGCAGCGCTTGTAGCGGCTGGCGAAGAAAATGAGCGCGAAGAAGAGGATGAAGAGCCCGACGCCGACACCGACGAGCGTGAGGGTGCCGAAGCCGCGGTCGGCGCCGGACTGGCCGAGCGAGGGGGCGAGGAGTGCCGAGTGCGTCGCGACGGGCGCGCTGAGGACTGCTGGGATCACGCTGCGTCTCCGGGCCTCATTGAGGCTCCACGGTGATGGTGTTGGTCTCGGCGTCGACGCCGACGACTTTGACCGGTGTGCGCGAGGCGATGGCCTCGCCGCCGCGCTGCACGGCGTCGAACTCGCGCTGGCGCCCTTCGAGCACGACGGTCACGCGCCCGCTGCCCTCGCCGGCCGGGGGGACGGCGATGTAGACGCTCCCGGCGCAGCCCTGCGCCGCGTCGATGGCGATGTTGCCGGAGCTCTGAAGCTTCATGAGCGAACGCATGGTGGTGGTCAGCAGCCACGCGACGCCGACGCCGGAGACGATGGCGACGATCGCGGCGCCGGTGTAGCCGAAATCGAGGAGGCGCAGCGCACCGAGGCCCATCCAGCCGCTGCCCATGAAGAAGGCGCTCAACGTCTGGAGGCTGAGTGTGCGAAACTCGGCGCCCGGGGAATGCCCGTGGCCGGCGTCGCCGATATCGGCGTCGACATCGAGGTCGGCGCCGAGTTGGCCGGCGAGGAGGCTGAAGAGGAAGTACGCGGTTCCAACGATCGCGGGAACCGAAAA
>JBICHM010000194.1:0-17523 GCA_043101835.1 Phycisphaerales bacterium
AGTCCCGCGCGACGGGCGCACCGATCGTCGCCACGCCGTCGCGCAGGACTCGTCGGCCTCCCGCGGCGCTGCGTTCCGCTACCGCCTGCATGCCGACGGCGCCACGCTTGCCCAGACGATCGTCCCGGATCGGGAGGACCGCGCCCAGTTCGGGGCCAGCGTCGCCGCCGTCAGCGACGGCGTCGTGATCGGCGCCCCCGGCGACTCTCGCGCCGCCCGCGCCGCCGGAGCCGCCCAGCGCCTGCAGATCGTTGGCGACCTCGTGCCGCGCAGCCGCGTGCTCCTGCCGGATGCGGTGGGGGGCGATAGCGAGGATGCGCACTCGGGCGCCTTCATGGCCGGCGCCGGCGACATCGCCGTGGTGAGCGCCCACGGGTGCGACCACCTGCGCGACCGCCTCGGCGCCGCGCACGTGTACGCCTTCAAGGACGGCGCGTGGCGGTGGCGCCAGCGCCTGCAGCCGTGGGACGCCGATCGCGAGGATCGCCCCAGCGGTGAGAACTTCGGACAGGGCGTCGCGACCGATGGCAAGCGCATCGCCGTGGTGAGCGCCGCCTGGTCCGGCTCGGCGCCGGTGCTCGTCGATGCCTCCGTCTACATCTACAAGAAGGCCGGGGAGCGCTGGGTTCCCGAGCAGAAAATCACGATGCCCCCGGTCGCGCGGACCGTCGGCGCCTCGGTCGCCATCGATGGCGACTGGCTCGCCGTCGGCCTCCCTTCGCGCTCGTTCCTCGGTCGCGTCCATCTCTACGAGCGCACCGATGCGGGCTGGGCACTGCGGCGCGAACTCCTCCCCGCCGACGGCAGCGAGGAGTTCGGCTGGCGCGTCGCCCTTGACGACGACCGCCTCGCGATCGCCACCCTTAGCAAGCATGTCGATCTGCTTCGGCGCGTCGAGGATTCAGACGAATGGACCGACGCCGGGCGCGTCGCGTCGATGCTCAACCTCACCGGCTTCGGCAGCGCGCTGGCCTTTGCAGCCGATCAGCTCTTCGTCGGCGAACTCACGCACAAGACCATCGGCTCCGGCGCGGTGCACGTCTTCGGCCTATCCGGCGCCGGCCCCGTCCTCAGCGAGATCCTCCAGCCGCCCACCGGACGCATCGGGCGCAGCATCGCCGTCGATGGCGACCGCCTCGTCACCGGCGGCCTCATGCACTGGATCGGCGTCGATCGCACCGGCGCGATGATGTCCTTCCGCAAGGTCGCCGGGCGCTGGATCCCCGACGGGCTCGTCACCGACCCCGGCGCCGCCCTCGACACCCGCTTCGGCCAGGGCGCGGTCTTCGCCCACGGCGTCGCGCTGGTCAGTGCGCCCGGCGCCGATGAGAACGGCGAGAACTCCGGCTCGCTCTACCCGCTCCGCCTGGTCGACCTCGACGGCGACCTCAACGACGACGGCGTTGTCGACGGCCTCGACCTCGGCGCCATGCTCGCGCGCTGGGGCGCGCGAGGCGCCACCGCCGACCTCAACGGCGACAGCGTCGTGGACGGCGCGGACCTCGGCATCCTCCTCCGCAACTGGAGCCCGCCGGAGAAGATCTGACGGTTGAGCGCACGAGAAAGGGCGGCCCGGCGACTGCCGGACCGCCCGCGCAAGGTGCATGCCATCGGGCTGGATCAGTGGCGCTCGGCGCCCACCGGCACTTCGATCTCGATGTGCTCGCCGGCGCGGAAGACGCTGAGCGTCACGACGCCGCCGAAGCCAACCTCGGCCTTCTCCTCGGCGAGCACGTCGCTCGTCGCCGGACGACCGTTGATCATGGCGATCACATCGTCACGCTCGAGGCCCGCCTCGAGCGCGTTGCCGCCGCGCGTCAGGCCGGTGACGACGAGCCCGCGCTCGATGCCCAGCTGCGATCGGAGCGTGCGCCCCGCGTTGTCGGTGAAGACGCCGATGACCAGCCGTCCCTGCGGCTGCGCCGCCGGCGGCAGCAGCACCGTGTCGATGACATGGATCACGCCGTTCGACCCGATGATGTCGTTGGCGATCACCCCGGAATCGTTGATCGTCAGCCGCCCATCGCGCAGCGTGATCACCACGGTCTCGCCGGCGAGCGTCGAAGCCTCACCGGCGCCGAGGGCGTCGGCGCCGAGGATGCGACCGTCGATCGCGTGGTACAGCAGCACGCGGCGCAGCGCCTCGCGATTCTCAGGGCGCAGGAGCGACTGCACCGTGTTCTTGGGAAGCTTCGCGAATGCGGCGTCGGTCGGCGCGAACACCGTCAGGGGCCCGTCGCCGGTGAAGGCGTCGGTCAGGCCCGCGGCTTCGACAGCCGCGATGAGCGTGGTGAAGTTGCCGGCGTTGGTCGCGATTTCGGCGATCGTGGCGTTGCTCGCGCCGGCGTCGTCGTGATCCGCGATGGCGGTGGGAGCGAGCGCGACGGCGCAGCCGATGGTCAGCGAGCGCGCGGCGACAGCGAATGTGCGTTGCAGCATGGTGAAACATTCCTTTCGGTGGAAGGTGAGAAGCGTCGGTGTGGTCGCCGGCGACGCGTTCTGACCCGAGTTCGGCGCGATGCCCGGGGCGGATGCACGCGATCGCGCCATCCATCGCCGCAGCGGCCCGCGATGCCCGCCGGTAGACCCGGGTCCGGGCCGCCACCCGCCGATTCGCGCTAAGTGATTGCCAAGCGGCCTGTTATGCTGCCGATCCGGACGCCTTCGGGCGCGTCCGACCACGTCTTCGAGGAGAGCGAGTCATGCTGTTTCGCCGCCGCGACCTGTTCGCCCTGTCCTGCTGCGCCGCCGCGATGGGCCTCGCGCCCGCCCCGCAGGCGAGCGCAGGCGACGATCACCCCGCCGCCGGCGCCATGGAGTGGCGCAATATCGGACCCGCACGCGGCGGACGCGCCTCCTCCGTCGCCGGCGTCGTCGGCGACCCCATGACCTACTACATGGGCGCCACCGGCGGCGGCGTCTGGAAAACCACCGACGCCGGCGGCTCGTGGAGCAACATCACCGACGGCTTCCTGAAGACCGGTTCCGTCGGCGCGGTCACCGTCGCGCCGAGCGACCCCAATGTCATCTATGTCGGCATGGGCGAAACGGCCGTGCGCGGCAACTTCTCGCACGGCGACGGCGTCTATCGCTCCACCGACGCCGGCAAGACCTGGACGCACATCGGCCTCGAGGACACGCGCCAGATCGGGCGCATCGCCGTGCACCCGGACGACCCCGATGTCGTCTTCGTCGCGGCCCTCGGCCACATCTTCGGCCCCAACAACCAGCGAGGCGTCTATCGCTCGACCGACGGCGGCGACACCTGGGAGCGCGTGCTCCATGTCAGCGATCGCGCCGGCGCAGTGGATATCTCGATGGACCCGCACAACCCGCGCGTCCTCTACGCCGGCATGTGGCAGGTGTCCCGCGCGCCGTGGCGCATGGATTCCGGCGGCGAGGGCTCGGGCCTCTATCGCTCCAACGACGGCGGCGACACCTGGACCGAACTGACGAACGGGCTGCCCTCCGGCATGAAGGGAAAGATCGGCGTCTCGGCGAGCGCTGCACAGCGCGACCTCGTCTACGCGATCGTCGAAGCCGAAGACGGCGGCGTCTTCCGCTCCGACAACGCCGGCGATTCCTGGCGGCGCGTCAATGACGACCGCGATCTCCGCCAGCGCGCCTGGTACTACACCCGCATCTACGCCGATCCGCAGGACGCCGAGACCGTCTATGTGATGAATGTGGGCTTCCACAAGTCGATCGACGGCGGGCGCACCTGGTCGCGCATCCGCGTGCCCCACGGCGACAACCACGACCTGTGGATCGATCCTGAGAACAACGGGCGCATGGTCAACGCCAACGACGGCGGCGCCAACGTGTCCTTCAACGGCGGCGACAGCTGGAGCCGCCAGGACAACCAACCCACCGCGCAGTTCTATCACGTCATCGCCGACAACTCGTTCCCCTACCGCGTGCTCGGCGCCCAGCAGGACAACAGCACCGTCTCCATCAGCCATCAGGCGCGCCCCGGATGGGGCGACTTCTACGCCGTCGGCGGCGGCGAGAGCGGCTACATCGCTCCGCGACACGACAATCCGAACATCATCTATGCCGGTTCCTACGGCGGCTATCTCACCCGCTACGACCATGCGCTCAATGTCACGCGCAATGTCACCGTCTGGCCGGAGAACCCGATGGGCGCCGGCGTCGGCGAGCAGGATTACCGATTCCAGTGGACCTTCCCGATCGTCGTCTCGCAGCACGACAGCGATGTCGTCTACGCCGCGGGCAATGTGCTCTTCAGGAGCGCCGACGGCGGCGAATCGTGGAGCCCCATCAGTCCCGACCTGACGACCAACGACAAGACGAAGCAGCAGTCCTCCGGCGGCCCCATCACGCAGGACAACACGGGCGTGGAGTACTACTGCACCATCTTCGCCGTCGCCGAGAGCCCCTTCGACGACGACGTGATCTGGGCCGGCTCAGACGATGGTCTGGTCCATGTCACGCGCGATGGCGGCCGCACCTGGACCGATGTCACGCCCGAGGGGATGGGCGACTGGCCGATGATCAGCGGCATCGAGCACTCGCACCACGACGAGGACACGGTCTATCTCGCCGTCAACCGCTACAAGATGAACGACTTCCGCCCCATGATCTACGTCACGCGCGACGGCGGCGAGTCGTGGGAGACGATCGTCAACGGGATCGACGACGACGCCTTCGTCCGCGCCGTGCGCGAGGATCCCGTGCGCGAGGGCCTGCTCTTCGCCGGCACGGAACTCGGCGTCTTCGTGTCCGACGATTACGGCGCCAACTGGGCGCCGCTCCAGCGGAATCTCCCCGTCGTGCCCATCACCGACCTTGTCGTGAAGGAAGACGACCTTGTCGTCGCCACCCAGGGTCGGTCCTTCTGGATCCTCGAAGACATCGCGCCCCTCCGCCAGTACGAGAGCGCGATGGCGCAGGCGCCCTTCCACCTCTTCGAGCCCACCGACGCCTGGCGCCAGCGCTGGGACCGCCTCCAGGTGCAGTACCACCTGAAGGAAGCGCCCGAGGAGCCCATCACGCTTGCGATCCACAACGCCGACGGCGATCTCGTGCGCGAGTTCACCAGCGCCGAGTCCGCCGAGCGCTCGCCGCGTCTGCCCGCCGAAGCCGGCATGAACGCCTTCGAATGGAACATGCGCTATCCCGATCCCGTGCGCGTGCCCGGTGCCGTCGCGTGGCCGCCCCACCCGCCGGGACCGACCGCGCCTCCCGGCGACTACACCGTCAGCCTCACCGTCGGCGATGTCACGATCGAGCGCCCGTTCACGATCAAGGCGGACCCGCGCCTCGACACCACGCAGGCCGAGTACGACGAGCAGTTCGATTTCCTCATGGAGGTCAACAGCGTGCTCTCCGAGACGCACGAGGCGATCAACACGATCCGCGCCGCGCGCAGCCAGATCAACGCCGTCGTCGCGCAGGCGAAGAAGGCGAATGTCGGCGACGACCTCGCCGAAGCCGCGAAGGCCATCAGCGCCGACCTCACCGCCATCGAGGAGACGCTGATCCAGACCAAGTCGAAGTCCAGCCAGGACCCGCTGAACTACCCGATCCGGCTCAACGACAAGATCGGCGCGCTGGCGTACGTCGCCGAGGGCGAGTACAAGCCCACCAAGCAGTCGTACGATGTGCTCGCCAAGCTCCGCAGCGCGGTGCAGCGCGAGCTGGTGAAGCTCGATAAGGTCATCGGCGAGGACATCCCCGCCTTCAACCGACTCGTGGAGCGAAAGCGCATCCCGGCCGTTGTGATCGACGAAGACTGACGAGGCCCCGCCCCCAGATGCGCACGCCCCGCGCGTGCCGAGGACGAGACCCCGCATGGCGCGCAGACCTGTCCGGAAGGCGTTCAACGTCTGGAGCCGCAAACTGCACCGCTGGGGCGCGATCGGCGTCGCCATCCCCGTGCTCATCGTCATCGGCTCCGGCCTCGTCCTCCAGCTGAAGAAGGACGTCGCCTGGGTGCAGCCGCCCACGCAGCGCGGCGAGGGGGGCGACCCGTCCCTCACATTCGACGAGATCATCGCCATCGCGGTCGGCGTTGAGGAGGCAGGGTGGACCGGCTGGGACGACATCGACCGCCTCGATGTCCGCCCCGGGCGCGGCGTCGTGAAAGTGCGCGGCAACAACCGCTGGGAAGTGCAGATCGACACAGCCACCGGCGCCGTGCTCGCGAGCACCTACCGGCGCAGCGACCTCATCGAACAGATCCACGACGGCTCCTGGTTCCACGAGCACGCGAAGCTGTGGGTCTTCCTGCCCAGCGGCGTCATCCTCTTCGGCCTGTGGATCACCGGCATGTACCTCTGGATCCTCCCGATCAGCGCGAAGCGCGCCGGACGCAGGCGACGCGCCGCGGCGCAGGGGGGCGCGGCTTGATCCGCGCGCTCGTCGGCGCGCTCGCCGCCGCGGGCTGCGCCGGCGCCGCGATCGCCGACGGCGGCCACGACGGCGCCTTCTTCATCGCCGATGACAACGGCCAGCGCCTCGAGGTCAGCGGCTTTCTGCAGTTCCGCTGGACGGGCGTCTCGCGCGATGCGCCGCAGGAGCCCGACATCGAGCACGGCTTCGAGTTTCGGCGCGTGCGCCTGACCTTCGAAGGAACCGTGCTGGACCCCCGGCTGTCCTTCAAGATCACCCCGTCGTTCAGCCGGAACGGTGGCGATGCGGGCTTCTCCGACGCCTACATCGACTACGAACTCGACGAGGGCGTCGTGATCCGCATGGGCCAGTTCAAGCCGCCGCTGCTGGCCGAGGAGCTGATGAGCGCAAAGCGCCAGCTGGCCGCGGACCGTTCGATGACCAACAGTGTCTTCACGCTCCAGCGTTCGCAGGGCGTCATGCTCGAGTGGGAGCGCGACCGGTGGCGGGGGGCCGCCTCGATCAACGACGGCGCCCGCGCCGCCGAGAGCGCCTGGCACGACGACGATTCCGATTTCGCCGCCACCGCGCGCGTCGAGCGTCTGCTCGACGGCGCCTTCCGCCAGTTCCGTGCGTTCAGCGCGCCGCGCGAGACCGAGCGCGGCTGGCTCGTCGGCGGCGCAGCGCACTACGAACTCGGCGCCGACCGTCCCGGCGAAGACCCGACCAGCGCCGTCACCGGCACGCTCGACAGCATGTGGCAGGGGGACGGCTGGAACGCCTTCGTCGCCGCGATGGCGCGCTACACCGGCGACGACCCCGCCGTCGGCAATGCGCTCGACGCCGGCCTCGTCGCGCAGGCCGGGCGCTTCCTCACCGACGACATCGAAGGATTCCTCCGGTGGGACGGCGTCCTCCCCGATGGCGACCGCCCCGGTGACGAGCTCTTCCAGACCGTCACCATCGGCGCCAACTGGTACATCCACGGCCACGCGCTGAAGCTGACGACCGACCTCCAGTGGTTCCCCGACCGCGCGAGCGACAACGACCTCGTCTCGACCAACGCCGGCGTCGGCTATCTCGACGACGGCGCCGACCGCAACGAAATCGTCATCCGCGCGCAGCTGCAGTTGCTGTTCTGAGCGCGCAAGGAGTCCCGAGCGCGAGCACGGGGACACCCGTGCGTTCTCACTGCATGCGGACCGTTGTTCCTGAGCTTGCGCTCAGGGCTCTTTCATTCACCGATGCCGCCACTCCGGCATGCGACCCGGCGTCCACGGCGCCTCGGCGTCGTCGAGTCGACGCTCCAGCGCTTCCAGATCACTGAGGATCGACTCCAGGTCGTCAAGCGCCGCGTCGAACGCTTCGCTCGCGAACTCGAACTGATCTTGCTGCGTCTGCGTGGGGGCGCTCGTCACCCACCACTGGTCGCCGACGATGCGCCCCACGCGCCCGGCGATCGACGGCGGGCTCGGCAGCGCGCGACGGCCCAGCGTCCGGTCGCCCCGCATGTCGGTCATCAGATCGATCATCCGCTTGCGGAGCCTGTCGGCGTCCTGCAGCAGCGCAGGATCCAGATCCGGCGTCTCCTCGATCGCGCGCCGAACGAGCGTGATGCGGTCCTCCGTCTCGCCGGCGATGCGCATCGCACCGTCGACGGCCTTCGAGAGCGACGCCACACGCTCGCGGAAGGCGTGCGCCTGTTCGCGCGCCTTGCCCGTCGCGGCGTAGGTCGCCAGGTCCAGCGCCGTCACCTCGAACGACACCGGCCCCGCGAGATCGGTCCACTCGCCATCGACTTCCTTCGACAGCGTCACCGTGTACTCGCCCGGAGCGACGAGCGACCCCGCCGACGGGGGCGACCAGTCGCCCTGCGGACGCGGACGCAGGCTGATCGGGTCCGGCGCCTGCCCGCGCAGGTCCCACGCCGTCCGATGCACGCCCGCCGAGCGCGAGCCGTTCAGCCGGCGCACCACCTCGCCATCGTCATTGCGGAAGGTCAGCACGATCCGCGGCGAAAGTTCCTCGTCCTCGGCGCGGAACTGCTCCACCGTCGGATAGGTCCAGTCATCGCCCTTCTGGCCGGCCTGCCGCTTCTCCTCGCGCGTCTTCAGACCGTCCTTGAGGTGGTAGGTCACCACCGCGCCGAATGGCGGGTTCTCCGCGGCGTAGTACGAATCGCCCTGGAAGCCGCGCCCGCTCGCCATCCCCAGCTTGCTCGTCTGGATGTACGAGAGCGCATCCTTCACCGGGAAGATGTGCGCCTCGGTCGCGAGCGCCTCGGCCTCGCGCAGCGGCGAGTAGTCGTCAAGCACGTAGAAGCTGCGCCCGAAGGTCGCCATCACCAGGTCGTTCTCGCGACGCTGGATCTCGAGGTCGCGCACCGCGATCGTCGGCAGGCCGGCGATCTCGATCCAGTGCTCGCCCCCGTCGACGGTGTAGTACGCGCCGAACTCCGTGCCGCAGAAGAGCAGATCGGCGTCCTCGTGATCTTCGGCGATCGTCCACACGAAGTTGCGCTCCGGCAGATCGCCGGCGACACTCGTCCAGCTCTGGCCGTAGTCGTCGCTGCGCAGCAGGTAGGGGGCGAAGTCGCCCATCTTGTGGTTGTTGAACGCCGCGTACACGCGCCCCGGCTCATGGCCCGAGGCCTGCAGGAACGACACATACGTCAGGTGCGGCACGCCGGGAAACGCCTGCGTCTTCGTCCAGGTCTCGCCCCCGTCGCGCGTCGCGTGGATCAGCCCGTCATCGGTGCCCACATACAGCACATTCTCATCGGTCGGCGACTCGGCCAGCGCCGTCGCGTTGCCGTAGATGCTCGTCGAGGCATGCTTGGCGACAGCCTCGGGCGTCTGGATCTTCCCCATCACCTTGAGGGTGTTGCGGTCGATGTTCCGCGTCAGGTCCCCGGAGATCGTCTCCCAAGAGTTGCCGCGGTCATCGGAGCGGAACAGCCGGTCGCCGGCGAAATACAGGCGCCCGGGCTCGTGCGTGCTGACGATGAAGGGCGCGTCCCAGTTCCACACATAGGGATCTTCTCCGGGCGCCTCCTGGGGCTTGATGTCCACGATCTCCATGCTGCGCTTGTCGTAGCGCACCAGCTCGCCGTACTGCACGAGGCTGTAGATCGTGTTCGGATCGCCCGGCTCGATGCGCGACTCGAAGCCGTCGCCCATCACCGTCATGTACCACTGGTCGTTGGCGATGCCCACGCGATCGATCGTGCGCGAGGGGCCGAGCTGCGACGCGTTGTCCTGCGTGCCGCCGACGATGTTGTAGAAGGGCTCGGCGTCATCCACCGCCACGCGATAGAACTGCGTGATGGGCAGATTCGGGCTGAAGCGCCAGGTCTCGCCGCCGTCCCAGGTCTCGTACACGCCGCCGTCGTTGCCGTTGACCATGTGGTTCGGCATGTCGGGGTCGATCCACAGCGCGTGGTTGTCCACGTGCCGGTCGCGCTGGCTGACGGTCTCCCACGAGGCGCCGCCGTCGCGCGACACCTGCATGTAGGTGTCCAGCCCGTAGATCGTGTCCACATCCGTCGGATGGCAGACGATCTCCTGGTAGTACTGCGGGCTGCTGGTCACATAGCCGCTGCGCCGCTCCCAGGTCTCGCCCCGGTCGCTCGAGCGGTAGAACCCGCCCGCGCCCTCGGCCGCCTCGACGATCGCGAAGACCACATCCGGGTCGACCGGAGAGATGTCCAGCCCGATGCGACCCATGTCCGTACGCGGCAGCCCGCGCGACACCTTCCTCCACGACTTGCCGCCGTCGGTGGACTTGTAGATCGCGCTCTCCGGCCCGCCGTTGATCAGCGTCCACACGTGGCGCCGGCGCTGGTAGGCGCTCGCGTACATCGTGTCGGGGTCGCGCGGGTCCAGGTGGATCTCGTTGATGCCGGTGTCATCGCTGACATGCAGCACGCGCGCCCAGGTCATCCCGCCGTCGGTGGTCTTATAGAGGCCCCGGTCGCCGCCGGAGTTCCACAGCGGCCCCTGCGACGCAACGAACACCGTATCGCTGTCGCGCGGGTCGATTGCGATCATCCCGATGTGCTGGCTGTCTTCGAGGCCAAGGTGCTGCCAGGTCTTCCCGCCGTCGTCGGTCCTGTAGACGCCGTCGCCGAAGGCCACGCTGCGCTGGCTGTTGTTCTCGCCCGTGCCGACCCACACCACGTTCGGGTTGTTCGGATCGATCGCCAGGCACCCGATCGAGAACGAACCCTCGTTCTCAAAGACCGGGTCGAACGTCGTGCCGCCGTTGGAGGTCTTCCACACGTTGCCGCTGGCGACGCCGATCCACCACTCCGCCTCGTTGTGCGGGTTGACCGCGATGTCGGCGATGCGACCGCTCATGAACGCCGGGCCCACCGACCGGACACGCAGCGCGCCGAACGAGCCCGCGTCGAGGTCCTGCGCCTGCGCCGGCCCCGAAGCCAGCAGGAACGCGCCCGTCACACACACCATCCGCTTCATCACGATCTCCTCGACGCCATCGCTCTCGGTCGCGGCCCGCACAGGCCGCACGATCCGCACCACCCATCGGCGACCCGGGACCCCGCGCTCAGGCGAATCCCCGGCCCGCGATCTTTCCCCTGAACAGGGTACATACCGGCGTCCGCGTCCGGGGATCCGATCGCCCCGAATCTCCCGGCGCGCGAAGACGCGCCGGAGCCCGTCGCAGGCCCCGACGCGTCGAGGGGGTTGGTCGTGCTGCGGGGCGGGGTCAGGCGCCGACCGGCGCCGGAGCCGGCTTCACCTGCTTCCGCCCGAAACGCGGCAGCAGCATCGGCACGCGCCTGCGATAGGCCGCATACGAATCGCCGTGCTCCCGGACGAGGTCGCGCTCCTCGAGCTGGATCGCCACCAGGATGTACGCCGTCGTCACCGCCGCGAAGAACAGGTGCGCCGCAGTCATCCTCGGCGTGCACCAGAAGCAGAGGAACCAGCCCACGTACAACGGGTGCCGCACGACGCGGTACAGCAGCGGCTCCTGAAACTTCAGCGCCGTGTACGGCCGGCTCTTGAGGTGCAGCCACACCTGGCGCAGTCCGAAGAGGTCAAAGTGGTTGATCTGCAGGGTCGCCGCGAGCACGATCGCCCAGCCCAGCGCGTACCCGCTCCACAGCGCGATGCGCCCGACCGGGTTCGTCACCGTCCAGACCTCCCCGCCAAGGGGCTGCCAGAATGCGAAGACCAGCGCGAGCGCGATGTTTGTCGCCATCACGTAGGTCGATCGCTCGATCGGCTTCGGCACGATTTTCGTCCAGCGCTTCTTGAACGCCGGGCGCGCCATCACGCTGTGCTGCAGCGCAAAGAGCGTTAGCAGCCCCGTGTTGATCAGCAGCGCGAACCACGCCGGCGAGGTCGCCGGCGCGTCGAGACTTGTCGGCGTCAGGAACCCGCCGATGAACCCCACCGCGTAGGCGAAGACGCCCAGGAACGCGAGGTAGCACACCAAACCGTAAAGAAAGAACCCAACCCGCTGCATCGCATGGTCTCCGAGTGCGTCGTTGCCTTGAGCGCCTTCGAGGGCGGACATCGCCCGGCGGCGGTCGAGGCGTCGGGCCGGCATGTCCGGGACGCCAGCCCCTCCGCCTCCCATGGCGCAGCTTGCACGAGGTGGCTGCCACACACGGTGCGAAACGGGGAGATGCCCTGAGGCGCCCCGCGCCACCTCGTACAATCGCCGCTCCCAACGAAGGAGATCGCCCCATGCGCATCCGTGGCCTTGTTGTTGCCCTCGCCGTCGCGATCAGCGCGTCGGTCGCCGCCCCCGCCCGGGCGAGCGAGTGGACCGCCGACGACATCCTCCGCCCCGAGCGCGCGGGCGCCATCGCCGTCAGCCGCGACGGCGCGCACAGCGCGTGGATCAAGAGCACCTGGATCACGGCCGACGGCAAGCCAAAGCAGATCGGGAACCTCTGGCTCACCAACCTTGCGTCCGGTGAGTCGATCCAGCTCACGCAGGGCGACGATGGCGTCTCCAGCCCGCAGTTCAGCCCCGACGGCACGCGCATCGCCTTCGTCACCAGCCGCAAGCCCGTCAGTCCCGGCAAGGAACGCGCAGACCGGCAGGTCTGGGCGATCAACCTCGCAGGAGGCGAGGCGTACCCGCTCACGAGCCTCGACCGCTCGGTCGGCGATTTCGCCTGGATCGACGACACCGCCCTCGCGTTGCTCGCGCAGGAATCGAAGACGCTCTACGAGCAGGAAGTCGAAGCCGCCGAGGATACGAGCGTCGTCGTCGAGGACGCCGAGAACGAGCCGCCGGTGCGCCTGTACCGCTTCGACATCGAAAAGAAATCCCTCACCCGGCTGACCACCAACGATGACTGGATGCGCTCCCTCGCCGTCAGCCCGGACGGCGCCCGCGCCTTCGTGCAGGCGCAGGTGAGCCTTTCATTCACATTTGATGAGAAGCACCCGCCGCGCAACCTGCTCATCAACCTCGCCACCGGCGAAACGCGCGAACTCTGGGCCGGCGAGCGCGTCAACCCCGGGCGCGTCAGCTGGGCGCCCGACTCGTCGGGCTTCTACTTCACCAACAACTTCTCCAGCCACCCGATCTACACGGCCGCCAGCATCACCGAGCTCTTCTGGTGCGACGCCGCCGGCGCAGCGCGCACCAAGGTCGATCTCGACTGGGACCGCGCCGTCGGCGGCGGGATCAGCGCGATCGAGGGCGGCGTCATCGTCGATCTCGCCGACGGCGTCTACCGCAAGCCCGTGATCTACTCGCGCAACGGCGACACCTGGTCGCGACGCGACATCACCAGTGCGCAGGCTCGCCACATCGGCTCCATCGAAGCAAGCGCCGATGGCTCGCGCATCGTCTACCAGCACTCCACGACGACCACCCCGCCGCAGCTCTTCACGGCCCGCCTCGACGCCGGCGCCATCACCGACGCCGTCCAGATCACCGACCTCAACGCCTCATGGAAAGACAAGCCCATGGGGCGCACCGAGGTCATCCACTGGGAGGGCGCAGAGGGCGACACCGTCGAGGGCCTGATCTTCTACCCCTACGACTACGAAGAGGGCGACCGGTTCCCCCTCATCGTCAACCCCCATGGCGGCCCGGCCAGCGCCAACGTCGACGCATGGTCGAGCAACTATGTCTTCGCCCAGCAGCTGTGGCGTCAGCGCGGCGCCGGCATCCTCTGGGTCAACTACCACGGCTCCAGCGACTACGGCCTCGAGTGGGTCGAGTCCATCCAGGGCCGCTACTACGAACTCGAGATCCCCGACATCGAGAACGGCGTCGACCACCTCATCGAGCGCGGCCTCGTCGATCCCGATCGCCTCGCCGTCGTCGGCTGGAGCAACGGCGGCATCCTCGGCGCCGAGCTCATCACCCGCACAAACCGCTACAAGGCCGCATCCATCGGCGCCGCGGATGTCGAGTGGATCAGCGACTGGGCGAACGTCGCTTTCGGCGCCTCGTTCGACAACTACTACTTCCTGGGCCCGCCCTGGGAGCAGCTCGAGCACTACATCGAGAAGTCGCCCTTCTTCCGTCTCACCGAGGTCACCACGCCGACGATCATCTTCACCGGCGACAAGGACGTGAACGTCCCACCCCATCAGTCCTGGAGCCTCTTCCGCGCGCTCCAGCAGATCGGCAAGGCGCCGGCGCGACTCGTCGTCTTCCCCGGCGAGCCCCACGGCCTCAACAAGCCGGCCCACCAGAAGCGCAAGCTCGAAGAGACCCTCACCTGGCTCGATCGCTACCTCTTCGAATCCTACGACCCCGCCGACAAGGCGCTGAAAGAGAGCGCACCGCTCGCCGCCCTCATGAAGCGCGCCGCCGCCGGGCGAGTCGACGGGCGCTACGGCGTCGAGGTCGACGGCGCCCTCACGCCCGAACTCGTCAGGCACGACGGCCTGCTCATCTCCCGATTCGAGGTGACGCGCGCGCAGTTCGCCGACTACGACTCGGACTACCGATTTGAGCCGGTCGAAGCCAACCTGCCGGCGACGGACATCACCTTCGAGCAGGCGCGCGACTACGCCGCGTGGCTCGCCGACCGCACCGGTCGCCCCCTCCGCCTGCCCACCGACGAAGAGGCGAAGAAACTCGCCGGCGCCGGCGGCAACACGCTCGCGCACTGGGCCGGGTACGCCCCGAACCCCGATGACCTCGACCGCCTCGATGCGATCATCGACGATCTCCCCGCCGGCGCGCTCCTGCGCGAGGTCGGCTCGGGTGACCCCGCGGGCGACAACGCCGTCTTCGATCTCGACGGCAACGCCGCCGAATGGGCCGTCGATGCATCCGGCGCAGGCGTCCTCATCGGGCCGAGCGCCGACCGCGCCATCGACAAACGCACGTCGTCACCCGCGCAGGCGCGCCCCGCCTACCGAGGCATCCGTGTCGTGGCCGACGCGCCATGAGCCTCGCCGGCGCGCTGTCGCGCGTGAACCCGTGGACGCTGCTCTTCATCGCCGGGGCGCTCGAGATCGGCTGGGCGATCGGCCTGAAGTACACGCGCGGCTTCACGAAGCCCCTGCCGAGCGTCGCCACCATCCTCACCATGGCGGCGAGCATGTTCCTGCTCGCCGTCGCCGTCCGGACCATCCCCATCGGCACCGGCTACGCCGTCTGGACCGGCGTCGGGGCCGCCGGCACGGCGATCATTGGCATGGCGCTGCTCGGCGAGCCGATCACCCTCGTCAGGATCGGATGCCTCGGGCTCATCGTCGGCGGCATCGTCGGGCTGAAGCTCAGCGTGCGAGGCTGACCACCCGGGTCCGGGGTTGTCGGGCAACGCCAGTGCGGGGTACAACATACGCGCGATCGCGACACCCGCGCCGCTGAACATGGGGAGTTCTCAAGATGCGTTGCTTCATTACCGCCACCATTCTCGCCCTTCTCGCCGCCACGCCGCTCGTCGGCTGCGCCTCGGGCAACACCGCTATCAAGCGCAGCGTCCGCGCCACCACGGGCCTCGAGCAGACCCGCGGCGAGCTCAGCGCCGTCATCGAGCAGATCAACGCCACGATGGAGTCGCTCACCGCCATGCAGAACGCCACCGGCGATCTCAAGGCGCCCTACCAGACCTTCGTCCGCGAGACCACCCGACTCAGCAGCGATGTGGATCGCGCCCGCGCCCGCTTCCGCGACCTGCGCGATCGCGCCGAGGTCTACATCGCCGAGTGGCAGGCCGAGGTCGAAGGCCTCGAGAACGAAGAGATCCGGGCCATCAGCGCCGAACGCAGCGCCCAGGCGCAAGCAGACTGGGATCATGTCGAAGAGGCCGCGCGCCTCGCCGGCGAGCCCGTCGACCCCTTCATGCAGCGCCTGACCGACATCCAGACCGCGCTCGCCAACGACCTCACCGCCGCCGGCGTCGAGGCCATGAACAACCAGATCACCGAGGCCAACACCGAGGCCTCCCGCATCAAGCGGCGCGTCGGCGCCCTCCAGTCCGAGATCGACGCCCTCATCGTCAAGTGGCAGCGCGAGCGCCCCGCGCCCGAGACCGCCGACGACGCCGAGAGCGCCGAAGAGGCCGCCAAGTAACACCTCGCCAACACACAGCTACACGACGCCGGGCGCCGCCGCCCGGCGTTTTTCGTGCGCCCGACCCTCGGCTATCCTCGCGCCGCCATGCTCCTGCGCCGGATCGAGATCGAGTCCTTTCGCGGCCTGCGCGCCATCGACCTCGCGCTCGACGACACCACGCTGCTCATCGGCGAGAACGCCAGCGGCAAGACCAGCGTCATCGCCGCCCTGCAGGCCGTGCTCGCGCCCGAATCCGACGACTCCCTCGCGCCCCTCGCCCCGGCCGATCTCCACCGGGCCTTCGAGCGCGACGCCGCGCCCGCCGACTCGATCCGCATCGCCGTCACCTTCGTCCAGGGAGACGAGCCGCCCTGGCCCGCCGAGGCGCTCGAGCGTCTCGACGGCGCAATCGGCGTGGCGGCCGACGGCCGCCCACTGCTGTGCCTCGAACTGCTCGGCGTCGTGCGCGGCGATCGCATCGATCACCGCTGGCGATTCCGTGATCCCGTCGCAGGCGAAGCGCACGACGCCGCCCCGGAACAGGTCGACGCCGTCCGGCGCTGCGCGCCCGTCGCGATGATCGACCCGGGCAGCATCACGCCGCGCGAGGGCGCAGCCGTCGAGCCCACCGATGCGATCAGCGCCATCTACCGGCGCATCACGCACCAGCGCGCCCAGCTCGAGCCCGAAGAGCTCCGCGAAGCCGCCGACATCGCCGGCGGCGTCGCCGCGCGGATGCTCGAGCGCATCGGCGACGCCGACACGCCCGCCCGGCGAGGGCTCGCCGACATCGCCGCGCTGCGCGATCTCGTCGGCGCCGGCGACGACCGGCGGCTCGCCGACCTGCTCCTCGGGGCCGGCTCACGCATGCTCAGCCTGCTCGCTCTCGCCGGCGCCGCGCTCCGCGCCGACGGCGACCACGCCACGGCCCTGCTCTGCGTCGACACCCCCGAGGCGCGCCTGCATCCGCTCAGCCTCGCGCCGTTGTGGGACCTCCTCCACCTGCTCCCCGGGCAGAAGATCATCACGACCAACTCCGGCGATCTGCTCGCAAGCGCGCCCCTCGACGCTGTCCGTCGACTCGTGCGCACTGGCGACGGCGTGCGCGTCGGCGCTGTGCAGCCCGGCAGCCTCGACGATGAGGGGCGACGGCGCATCAGCTACCACATCCGCACCCGCCGCGGCGGCGCGTTCTTCGCCCGGTGCTGGCTCCTCGTCGAGGGCGAGACCGAGTTCTGGCTCCTCCCCGAACTCGCGCGCACCCTCGGCTACGACTTCGCCGTCGAGGGCGTCGCCGTCGTCGAGTTCGCGCAATGCGGCGTGCCACCCCTCATCCACGTCGCGCGCGACCTGGGCATCGCCTGGTGCATGCTCACCGACAACGACCGCTCCGGCCGCGGCTATGTGGACGCCGCCCGGCGCGCGCTCGGTCGCCAGGCCGACGAAGACCGCATCGTCGTGCTCGACCGCGGCGACATCGAGGAATCGCTCTGGGACGCCGGCTTCGCCGAGGTCTACCGGGCCGCCGCCTACGGCGGCAGCACCCAATCGCGCGCAAGCGAGAAACCACGCACGGTGATCGACCTCGCCATCAAGGCCGTCAGCAAACCCCATCTCGCCCTGCGCGTGATCGAAGAGGCCGCGAAGCCCGACGCCCCG
>JBICHM010000195.1:0-4500 GCA_043101835.1 Phycisphaerales bacterium
CGCGCATCCACGCCGCGTCCTGCTCGGCGGTGGTGTCCATCGTGATCGACAGCTTCGCGATCACCGCCGCCGCGGCGGCCCCTTCCGCATCCGAGCGACGCGCCCAGGCGTTCGCCACCGACAACGCCTCCCGCTCCGTGCGCGCCCCGCCGGCCTCGATGATCCCGTGCAGCGCCAGCCAGGCGATCTGCGACGGACGCAGGTCGTCGACATCGATCGACCCCACCGTGCTGCTGTACAAGGTGTCGCGGTCGGCGGTGCTCTGGATATTCAGGATCTGGCGCACGACGCGCTGTTGCATCGAGCGGAACACCTTATCGCTCATCGATTTTGCAAACGACGGCGTTGCACAGACCAGCGTGCAGACCCCGAGCAGCGTGCAGAACTTCCAAAGGCGCATCGTCATCGCTCCTGCGCGATCCGCGCGCCGAGGCCGCCCGCTCGGCGCGCAGGCGAACTCATCCACCCGGGCGACACCTCAGGATGCGCAGTGCGGACCGATCCGTCGAGAACTTTTCGATAATCCTGCGCCTACCCCGCGCCGAGCAGCCACCGCTGGAAGAAGGCCACCTGCGCGTTCTTCGCATCGTTGGCCACGCGTCCGAAGCCGGCGTGCTCATAGGGCGCCCCCGTCTCCGGCCAGGTGATCAGCTCGAGCTGCGAAGAATCTGCGCCCTCGTCGCTGTACCGCTGGCGCAGCCGATCGATGAGCGTGCGGATCGCCCCCACCGGCACCCACGCGTCCGCCTCGCTGTGCAGCGCAAGCAACGGGATCGGGCGCCACCCCACGAGGTGACGAACAGGATCCAGACGGTCCACGATGTCGCGCGGGTAGCGCTCCGTGTACGCCATCTGCGAGAAGTCCCCCGCGGTGCTCTCGACCGCAGCGCAGCGGAAGGGGTGCGCATCACACAGGCGGCGCAACGTGGCCATGCCGCCGGCGCTCATGCCGCCGATCGCCATGCGCTCGGTGTCGAAGACTTCCCCGTAGCGCGACCGCAGGTCGTCGACGACGCGGTCGATCTCCTCGATCATCTGCTCGACGACATACAGCGTCTTCCCCGGCGCATCCATGCCGTCGATCGCGCGCTCGCCGTGGCCGGGCAGGTCCATCGCGCAGGCGCCGATGCCGGCGCGGATCCAGCGCAGGTAGCGCCCGGGGTCGAGCTCCTTGCGCACGGTGCGACCGTGCATCCACAGCACGACCGGCGCCGGTTCGTCCCAGTCGGGGTGCGCCAGCAGCGCGGGGACCTCGCCTGCGAGCGTCTCGAAGCGCGTCTGGCTCGCCAGGGCGCTGGGCAGGCGCCGGAAGCGCTCGTCGCGTTGTGCGGGGAGATCGCCGTCCATCAGGCCTCGATCGTAGGCCGCGCACGCGCCGGGCCTGTATCATCGTCCCCCACTTCCAGCGAGGGAGATTCCCGTTGCCCAGGGCCACCGACAAAGCGGCGAGCGAGCGCTTCGCCACCACCCGCGCGGCCCATCGCGACGAGTACGCCGAGGACTATGTCGAAGCCGTCGCCGACCTGCTCGCGACCAAGGGCGAAGCGCGCGTGCGCGACCTCGCCGAGACCTTCGGCGTCAGCCATGTCACCGTCAGCCGCGTGGTGACGCGCCTCCAGCAGGCCGGCCTCGTGGACACCGCCCCCTACCGCCCCATCACGCTCACCGCGAAGGGCAGACGCCTCGCCGAGAAGGTGCGCCGGCGCCACGAGGAGGTCGTCGCCTTCCTGCTGGCGATCGGCGTCCCGAAGAAGCAGGCCGAGATCGACGCCGAGGGCATCGAGCACCATGTCAGCGACGCGACGATCCGCGCGATGCGCAAGGTGACCGAGCGGCTGGGGTAGCGCCCAGCAACGGCCCAAAGCCCGCCATTCCAAGTATGAAGGCTGCGGGATGCGACAGGCTCAGAACTTCCAATTGTGCCCTCTTTGCGATCACACCCCCCGCCAGGGTGTATTTTGTGCCATTTGAGCACCGCATACTTGCTACCCCCCCCCCCCCGACCGGTAGTTTGGCTGCGGATGAGCCGGCGTCAGCCCGGCGCCCGCGATGCGCCCAAAGGTCAGGAGGCTCTGGCATGCAGTCTTCAATCGTTTGGACACGGAATTGGAATCGCCTCTCCCGCCTGGCGGTCCCTGCGTGTGTGCTCTTCAGCGCCGCGATGACGGCGCTGGCGTTCAGCAGCGGCGCGCTCGCGCAGAGCAGCCCACCGCCCGATTGCCCGTTCGTAGATCCGGAGATGTGTGATTCTGGTGGCGGCGGCGCTGGCGGATATGAGTGCGATGGACGGTGCTTCGGTCAGTCAGCAGACTGTGCGTACAATGAACTTAATTACTGCTGCCCGACGGCGACTCCTGGGGAATGGCAGTGCGAATGTCACACAATCAAGCCATCAGGGTGTCAGGGGTGAAGAGGCTGCTTGCAGCCGTGCTCGCATTCGGACTGATCGGAACCGGTGCGCTGCTGCTGTTCCTGAATGCACCTCGCCAGCTTGATGGTCCAAGCGCTCGCGGCCTGGCTTTGTCGCAACAAGCCTCCGAGCGATTCAACAAGGCCGAACGCATCGATACCCTCGCGCCGATCTCCGAGATCGCCTCGCGATTCTTTGCAACTCCAACAGTTGGTCCGCCACCGGAGAATGAGGCGGCGCAGGAGGCATTCGCGCGATGGCTCGCCACCTTCTTCAAGGCTCGCGCCGAAGGAACTGCGTCAGCGTACGCCACTTGGGCCGAGGCGAACGGCCTCGTCCGAGCGACGATTGACACCGATCCGGAATGGACGCGAATGCACTATGAGGGATGCACGGGCAAATCGCTGCCTGCGGACACTACACTTGGCTCGCTCTTTGAGGTCTTTTTCAACTGCTACCTTGAGCAACGGAAAGGAGCAGATCTGCCCGTCGCAGTTGGGACTGGCGCCGACGGGGCAAAGATCTGGTTTGCACGAATTCGATTTGGAGAGCATGTTCCACCGATGCCTCTCCAACTACTCGAAGATTCGGCGTCTTGGTTGGGGTCCCGCAGCGTCAACAATCGACAGGTCTGGCTACCACGAACGCCACTCAGCCAAGTCATCGAGCGAGACGGCACCGCGCTTGTTGCTCGCGCCTTTGTTGGAACGCGCTCCAGATCCGGCACATGGTACACGACGATGGTCGCAGCCTTCTACGACCCAGTCGCTGAGCACTGGATTCTGGACAGGCTTGCGGTTCAAAATACCCATGATTCGTCTATCGGGGCACCCCCGTTCTGATAGCAATCGCAGAGCGAGGCGGCAACATGCATTTAGTGCGCGCCACGATCGATGATTCAGGTGACAGCACACCGCACCCAAGGCATTCCACCAAGCTGATCGTTCGTGCAGTCCTCGGAGCCATCCTCGTTGGAGCTGCGTTGCTGAAAGCCGCATCGCCACTGGGTGTACTCCTCAGCATTGAACACCTCATGCCTGTCGGGCGAAGCACCTCCTACGCACTACTCTCCGGCGTGGTGGTTATTGAGCTTGGCTTGGGGCTGGCGCTACTTCTCGACTGGCGACCTCGGCTCGTCTTGCCGGCCACCACCGTTACGATCGTCGCCCTGACGCTCGTCCTGGCTCGCTTGGCGATCGACCCATGGGCGCCGTCCTGTGCCTGCCTGGGAGAGCTCAAGCTTTCCGAAGACGCACAGACCGCGAACATGCTCGGGCTGGCCCGGAACGGCCTGCTTTTGGCTGGATGCGCCTATTTGCTCAGAACCAGTCCGCGCCAGAATGCCGCCTCCACGGCGCATGTTGAGTCAGATCCCTCCCTTGGGTCGACATCATGATCGGCTCACTGCGACAACGCGGAGGCTTCACGCTGCTTGAGCTGCTCATCGTCATTGGCGCAATCGCTGTGCTCATCGGCCTCAGCCTCCCTGCGTTGCGCGGAGCCCGCGGCCGTGCGATGGAGAGCGCGGTACTCGCGCATCAGCGCGATGTCGGCGTAGTCCTGACAATCTACCTCAATGACCACCAGGGCGCGTTTCCCTACTACGGCGTGCCGGGGACGGATAGAGCGCCGTTGAGATACCACCACGAGGGCTCGTCACTGCTCGGACGATGGGTCTATGGAGACGAGCGAGGCGCGTACTGGATGCATCCTTACGCTTGGGCATACTTCATGCTCGGCAAGGGCTATCAGATCATGGGTGCCTTCACCGGCCCGGAGCGTAAGGGCGAACCTGCTGTGCCGTTCGACAATGGCGTTAGCGCGTGGGACCATGTGACCCACGCCGCCTTCGCCCAGCCGGAGTACTTCAGCGAGGGCGCCGAGCAGACGCCGAGTCTGCACGCGGGGCAACGCGTGCAGTCGGTGGCGTATCCGTCGAAGAAGGTCGTCCTACGTCGATGGAACCTTGTTCGCACGCAATTGCTGCCGAACCCCAATCCCTCCGATGCGCAGCTGAGCCGCATCCCGAACTTTCATTGGTTCGCCGACGGCCATGGCGCCATGCACTCCCTCGATGACATGCGCGCCGC
>JBICHM010000196.1:0-17065 GCA_043101835.1 Phycisphaerales bacterium
GGACTGTGTGAAATAGTTCTCCCCATGGCCGCTTGAGATCTTCCTGTATTTGCGGCATCGGCGCTCAATAGCCGGATGAGCGCCTCACCCAAATCTCGGCGTCCCGAAAAGACACCACAGAATGGCTTCACGAGACAGCCGCTATCATCGATTGACGCCAACAACCAGAGCTGCTCAAAAAACTGCGCATTCGAGACAATATCCGCCACCAACTGCCCACCCGCAGCAAGCCTGCGCAAAGCCAAGTCGCGAATTGATGGATTGCAAAACACGAGACTGAGCGACGAAAAATCCCGCGATGTTTGAACGAGCGTCCCGTCAATCTCCCGCAGCGCCGCCCGGTATCGCCGCTGCTCGATCAATGATGCGCCGCCGAGACCACGACCCGTGCATGCTCGCTCGACATCGGATAGCACCACGCCCTGAGGAAGTGTTCCAAGTACACAAAAAAGAACATACGCCTCACTTGACAGCTGATTCTCAAGCACATGGCTCCAGAGCTCGTCGGGCTCGTCCAAGACCTGAAGCACGCGACGAGGATAATCCTCCGCGGATGTGTCAGCAATCAATGCGTAATTAGTCACATCCTCAATCAATCTGGGGTTGTAGTTTCGATGATCGACAACCGACTTAGCTACACCGGACCCCACGAACGCGCTGCGATAGTCGCTCGGCAACTCCGAAAAGTAGATATGGTTGTACAAGATGCGAGCCTTGTGTTCTCGTGTGTAGCGACGCAGATCGACCGTGTACTTCGTGACATTGAAGTCGTCACGATTTAATCTCTCATATGAAGAACAGGCCTGCTGCAAAATGTACTCCCGCGTCGTAAGTATAACACGAATGTTTGAGGCTTCTCCGCCCGCGATCTCAAAGAGCCGAAGCAGTGTGTGATCCTCATTCTTCTGCAGCTTATCGCCTACCGCTGCCGTTCCCAAGAAATCATCGTAGTAGACGACCTGGCGCCGCCGCCCATCGATAAGCGAATACACTTCGTCAATACCATTCCTAGCTACCAAAAGCTCGAACTCACGCTCCATTAGGTGTATTGCAATTGCTTCAGCAAGAGTCGTCTTACCAATTCCAGGGATTCCAGATAGGATAACCACCCCACGCTCATTGAGGACTTCCAAGGCGTCGAAGAACGCGTCTGTCTGAACATATCGACACAGTCGCTTGCGTATCGTCGCTTCCTCATGCTCGGCCCGAATGAGAAGCCCAGCATTTAAGACATGCGACAAAACGCTTGCGCTAGTGATCCAGAGTTTATAATGACGCCTCTCGATCTTGGGATGGCGCTGCAAAAGATTGTTTATATCAGCAACGCCAAGAACATCGTGGGTACCCTGACAGTGCGGCGCCAACAACGCAGAAATAGTATCCTTTGCTTGAGGCGTTAATCTCGCGGTTGTCGCCAGAAGGTACCGTTTTGGCCCAAGCTTTGCCACCTTCTCGACCTCTGTGCTCTTCAGCGATCTTATCAGAGCAGAAGAGCCAGAATTTGCGTAGTGTTTGCACTGCACAATGATATTGTTTGGAGTGTTCCTTGCGTATCGCAGATCGATTCCCCGATCCTTTCCTCGCGAGAAGCTTTCGAGTAATATCCCGAACTCTGCTTGGATCAGATCGCGAACTAAATCCTCAAAATCTGCGTCCGAGAGGGATCGAAAATCATAATCGGGCATTAGTCACCCCTTTAGCTAATGCATCACAGACTGGCCGAGCTGATCTAGACGATCCGATCCTCCCCCGAAATCCCGTGCGCCGGCAGCGTATTCAGCTGCACCAGCTGGGCCCCCTGCAACTCGCGGGCCTCGTCGGCGTCCACGAAGTCGCTGTGGCAGGCCGCCTTTGATGCAGACCCCTCACCCCGGCCCTCTCCCCCAGGGGGAGAGGGAGCCATCTGCTTCTTGGTCTTCGACGCCAGGCGGTGGATCTCGTCGGGCTGGAGATAGCCGCGGGTTTCGAGGAGCTGGCGCTGCTCGTCCGTCAGCGCGGCGGAGCGGACCACCTTCTCGCGCTCGAAGCCCTCCGCCTTGCCGCTGGCGAACTCCTGGATCTCCTTGCTGATGCGGACGCTGCACCAGTCGTGGCCGCACATGGCGCAGAAGTCGGTGTCCACATCGAGGTCTTCATCGTGCAGCGCGCGGGCGTACTCGGGGTCGAACGACAGCTCGAAGTGCTTTTCCCAGTTGAGCGCGGCTCTTGCATCCGTCAGCGCATCGTCGCGGTCGCGCGTCTGCGGGATGCCGAGGGCGACATCGGCCGCGTGCGCGGCGATCTTGTAGGCGATGCAGCCCTGCTTCACATCGTCCTTCTTGGGCAGGCCGAGGTGCTCCTTGGGGGTGACATAGCAGAGCATGCTGGCGCCGTGGTACGCCGCGGCGGTGGCGCCGATGCAGCTGGTGATGTGGTCGTACCCCGGGAAGATGTCGGTGACGAGCGGGCCGAGCACATAGAAGGGCGCGCCGTGGCAGAGCGTGCGCTGCAGCTTCATGTTGAACTCGATCTGGTCGAAGGGGACGTGCCCCGGGCCCTCGACCATCACCTGCACGCCGCGCTTCCAGGCGCGCTCGGTGAGCTCGCCGATGGTCTCGAGTTCAGCCAGCTGCGCATCGTCTGTGGCGTCGGCCAGGCCGCCGGGGCGGAGGCCGTCGCCGATGGAGAAGGAGACATCGTGGGCGCGCATGAGGTCGCAGATGTCGTCCCACATGTCGTACATGAGGTTCTCGCGGTTGTGGGTGAGCATCCACTTGGCGAGGAGGCTGCCGCCGCGGGAGACGATGCCGATGCGGCGCTCTTTCACATACTTGAGGTGCGCGCGCCGCACGCCGGCGTGGATGGTGAAGTAGTCCACGCCCTGCCGGGCCTGGTGCTCAAGGGTGTCGAGCACGGTCTGTTCGTCGAGGTCTTCGAGCTTGCGCCCGATGATCATGCTGTAGATCGGCACGGTGCCGATGGGCGCGGTGGACTCATTGATGATCGCCTCGCGGCAGGCGTCGAGGTCGCCGCCGGTGGAGAGGTCCATGATCGTGTCGGCGCCCCACTTCAGCGACCAGCGGAGCTTCTCGACCTCCTCCTCGGTGCCGCTGGAGACGGGGCTGGCGCCCATGTTGGCGTTGATCTTGGTGGTGCTCGCGCGCCCGATGCACATCGGGTCGAGTCGCCCGGCGAGGTGGTGGATGTTGGCGGGGATGATCATGCGCCCCGCGGCGACCTCATCGCGCACCTGCTCCGCCGTCAGGTGCGGCTCGCGCTCGGCGACGCGACGCATGGCGTCGGTGACGGTTCCGAGGCGGGCGTGCTCGAGCTGGGTGATCGGCGTGAAGCCGTTGGGGACGGTGACGCGCCGGGTGGTGTTGCGGGAGTCGGTGAAGGTGTAGGTGGTGGTAGACGAGGAAGCACTGGCAGGCGAGCTGCCAGTGGCACCCGCCGGGAGGAGCGCCGCCTGCCAGCCATCCGGCAGGAAGTCCCACGCGGTCTTGTTCGACGGTGCGGGCATGCCGGGGGTGTCGGGGCTGGAGTAGCTCAGCGGGCCACCGATGTCGGCGCGGTTCGCGAAGGAGCCGGGCGTCGTGGCGGGGGTGGAGCCGGGGCCGCTGGCGCCGCGGAGGGGGACACGGAACTTCTCGGTGGGGCGGATGTCGGTGGTGGTCATGGGGACAGCCTCTGCGCAGGTGGTGCGCGGGGTTGGAGTCATGGGAATCAGAAGCGCGCGCCGGGGCCGAAGAGGGCCCACTCGACGACGCTGCTCATCGGGAGTTTCTCGACGCCGAGGTGGCGCAGCATGTTCTGGCACTGCGCGCGGTGGTGCACACCGTGGGTGCAGACATGGGTGAGGATGTGGCCGCGGACGAAGGTGTACGACTGCCCGCGGCGCTCGGCGTCCACCGTGCCGTCGGGCGGGTGCGCCGTCGCGATGGCGTCGAACTCGTCGGCAATCGCGTCGTGCAGCGCGCGAAGCTCTGCGATCGAGCGGGGCGCGTCGTCTTCGAGTCGATCGCGCACCGGGCGCTCGTGCAGGATGTCGGTCCAGGCCTGCTTGGCGCCGAGGATGTGGATGATCGTCTTGCGGAGCGTGCCGAGGCCCATGTCGAAGGCCCGGTCGAGCTGCTCGTCGGGGAGCGGCGCGCAGGCGTCGAAGAGGGCGTGCATCGCCCAGCGATCGTGATCGAGCAGGATGCCGGCGGGCTGTGTGACGGCCATCGGTCGCTTCCCTCCGCCGGTGCGAACCGGGTCAGGTTCAACGGGTGCATCTCAGCCCCCACCGACGCGTGGCGGGGGCGCCCCGAGCGAATGCCTGCAGTGTAGCGGCGGGCGCGTGTCGCACGGTAGGCTGGGCGCGGAGGAGCCCTGCATGCTGCGTTCTGCGATCGTCACGGTGGTTTTCGCGGCCCTTTCGAGCGTCGCCCTAGCCCAACCTGCGCCGGTGTCGCGCTCGGTCGTTTCGCACGGCGCAACGATCCGGTCGACCGACCTGCCGGCTGCGGCCGATGCGCCGGCGCTGGAGCCGCTGGTATTCGTGCACGGCTGGGGCGGATCGCGCGGGCTCTTCCGCGAGGCGATGGCCGCCTTCGGCGGCGAGCGGCGCACGCTGGCGATCGATCTGCCCGGCCACGGCGAGAGCGAGGATGTGGACGAATCCCACACGATGGACCTCTACGCCGAGGTGATCGCGGCGGCGATGGACGAGGCCGGCATCGAGCGCGCGGTGCTCATCGGCCATTCCAACGGCGTTGCGGCCGTGCGTCAGTTCGAGCGCCGCTACGGCGCGCGCTGCGCGGCGATGGTGGCGGTGGATGGCTCGCTCACGAACCAGATCTCGCGCGAGCAGATGGGCATGGTGCTGCAGCAGCTCGGCTCGAACGAGGCGGCCCAGGTGGTTGACGCGTTCGCGAGCGCCATGACCCAGCGGATGCGCGACGAGGACGAGGCGCGCCAGGTGCGCGACACGATGGTCTTCACGCCCCCGGCGGTGCTGGCGAAGTCGCTCCGCGCGATGGCCGAGGACGCAATCTGGACGCCGGACCCGATCACCCCCCCGCTGCTGCTCGTGCTTGCGCAGCAGCCGACATGGGACGAGGCGTATTTCGAGGCGGTGCGTGCGATGGCGCCGAAGGCCGTGGTGCGCATCTGGCCGGGCGCCTCGCACTTCCTCTTCATGGACGATCCGTCGCGCTTTGCGCGCGTGATCCGCGCGTTCCTCGACGACGAGGGCCTGTAGCGCGCAACGCGGCGGCGCGTCGGGCGACCCGAGTGCGGAGGGACGCACCCGTCCACCCGGCCGCGCCGCCGGGAACCCCCGTCTCCCTGTGCGGGCGAGCGGGTCAGTTGAAGATGTTGCCCTTCGGATTCGTCGCGGCGGCGGCCGACGAGAGCGGCGCGACATCGTTGCCGGCCACGAACCCGAGCGGCGCGACGGAGTTGGCCGTCATCCGATTGTCGAGCACGGTGTTGCCGCTCGTGTTCACCTGGATCCCGATGATGTTCTCCCGGGCGTAGTTGCCTTCGATGAAGACGAAGTTGGCCGTGCCTTCAATCCTGATCCCGTGGCCGAAGCCGGCCGTGGCATGGCCGTTGATCGTGTTGCCGACGACGAGCGAGTTGTCGGCGTCGCCGGCGATCACGATGCCGTGGGCCCCGTTGCTCTCGATCGTGCACTCGCGGACCGTGACGGGGTTCGAACCGAAGGTGCGGACGCCGTCGTCGCCGTTGTCTCGGGAGTGCGAATCGACGACGGCGCCGCCGCCCATGAAGTAGCCGTTGGCGCCGTTGTCCGCGGCGGTGCACTGCACGAGCCGACCTCGGTGGCCGCCCCAGAATCCATGCTGGGTGTTCTCGATGGCGGCGCAGCTCGTCGCGGTCCACGCGCCGCCGTTGTTGGCTGCGAATCCCGATCCGCCGTTTCCGGAGGCGAGACAGTGCATCGCAATGGACACTTCGTTGATTGCCGTGAACCCGTCGCCGAAGTTCCCAAGCGAGCTGGCGCCGGTCACGACGGATGGCGCATTGAAGTAGAAGCCGGGTCCGTCGTTGAAACGCGCTTCGCAGTTCTCGAAGACACCGCTGCCGATGAAGCCGGCGATGCCGTTCTCGCCGGCCGTGCAGTTCTGCGCCGTCATCCGACCGACGAAGCCGTAGACGGCGTTGAACTCCGAGAAGCAATCGCGCAGGGTCGTGCCGTTGGAGGTGACGATGCCGTCGCCGCCGTTCCAGGTAGAGACGACCCGCTCGACGACCGCGGCGAATCCGGTGCGCAGGCCGTCGTCGCCGCTGGAGAAGATTCGCAGGTCGCTGATCACGGATCCGCCGGCGCCGCCGAGGTGTACTCCGACGCCGGTGACATTGTTGATCGACCCGTTGGTGAGCGACACATTACGGAGCGACCCGCCGATGGCGGCGACGCCCTCGAGCGTGCCGTTCTGTGTCGCCCGGATCGCGAAGCCGGCGAGGTCGACCGAGACATCCCCGCTGGCGATCTCGATGCCGCGCTTCCCGGCGGGCACGGCGACATTGCCGGTCAGGTAGTACGAGCCCGGCTGCGTGATGCGGTGCACGCTGTCGGCGTCGCCGGGCGTCGTGAGCGGACCGATCGGGATGCGGGGCTCGACCTCGTCGAGCGTCTTCATCGTCGCCGACGGCGCCCCGGGGGGTGTGAGGTCGCCGGCGGAGGCCTGGAAGGCGAGCGCTGCGGCGGCGAGCGTCGTGAGGAGGCGGATTCGCATGACTGGGCTCCTGGGTGTGGGGTGTCCACGGAAGCTGCGCAGTCCGTGCGCGCACGGGGCTGACGGCGCGATGCGTCAGTTGAAGATGTTCGCCACCGGGCTCGTCGCCGCGGCGGCGCTCGACAGCGGCGCGACATCGTTGCCGGCCACGACGCTGATCGGCGCGTTGATGTTGTCCGACATGCGGTTGTTGATGATCGTGTTGCCCGCCGTCAGCACCTGGATGCCGACGAGGTTCTCGTTGGTGTAGTTGCCGTCGATGTGCACGGCGTTCGCGTTGCCCTCGATACGGATGCCGACGCCGACGCCCGCGGTGCGGTGGCCGCTGATGCGGTTGCCGGCGATCAGCGAGTTGTCGGCTTCGGTGGTGAGGATGACGCCGAAGCCGCTGTTGTCCTCGATCGTGCAGTCGCGGACTGTGACGGCGAAGGTGCTGAACACGCGGACGCCGTCGCCGCCGTTGCTGCTCGAAACGGAGCTCTGCACCATGCCGGCGCGGAGGTAGTAGCCGTGCGACCCGTTGCCGGAGGACGAGCAGCTGGTCAGGACGGTCTCGGGATTGCCCCAGAAGCCCTCTTCGATGTTGTCGGTCGCCGAGCAGTTGGTGGCGACCCAGGCGCCGCCGCTGATGCCGTAGAACCCTGCCTCCTCGTTCCGATCGGCGCTGCAGTTCGTCGCGACGACGACATCGATGGCGGCGACAAACCCGTTCTCCGTGTTCCTGCCCGCGATGCTGTTCTCGATCGCAGTCGGGGAAGAGAAATAGAACCCATTGCCGCCGTTCAGATACGAGGTGCAGGACATCAGCGTGCCGCCGCCGACGAATCCGGAGCCGCCGTTGCGCTCCGCGACGCACCGTGTGGCGTTCATGGAGCCGACGAAGCCGTGGCCCGCGTTGTCTCGCGCGAAGCAGTCTCTGAGCGTGGTGAAGTTCGTCAGGTCGAACGCATCGCCCGCGCCCTCCCGGATGTGCACTCGCTCGATCGTTCCAGCGAATCCGGCGCGGACGCCATCGCCTGCAACCGACGAAATGCGCATGTCGTGGATGATCGACGCCTCGCTGCTGAAGAGATCCACGCCGGCGCCGTCCACGTTCTCGACGGCGCCGTTGCCGACGCTGATGTTGGGAAGGGTCGTGCCGCTCACCACCGCAACGCCGTCGAGCGTGCCGTTCTGCGTGGCGCGAATCACGAATCCGGCAAGATCGAGTGTGACATTCCCCGACGCGATCTCGACGCCGCGCTTGCCGAAGGTCAGATTGATGTCATCGGTCAGGTAATACGAGCCGGGTTTGGTGATGCGATAGACGCTGTCGGCGTCGCCGGGCGTGGTCAGCGAGCCAAGCGGGACGCGGGGCTCGACCTGATCAAGCGTCTTCATGGACGGCGCCGGGGCGCCGGGGGGCGTGAGGTCGCCGGCGACGGCCGCGGAAGCGAGCGAGGCGGCGGCGAGCGTCGTGAGGATTCGGAATCGCATGGCTGGGTCTCTTGGGTGTGGGGTGTCCACTGGAGATGCGCAGTCCGTGCGCAGGCGGGGCAGGCGTCGAGGCAGATCGACGCCCCGACGCGTCAGTTGAAGATGTTGGCGAGCGGGCTCGTCGCGGCGGCCGCCGTCGAAAGCGGCGCAATGTCGTTGCCCGCCGCGGCGCCGATCGGAGCGTTGATGTTGCTCGTCATCAGGTTGTTGATGACCGTGTTGTCCGCGGTGAGCACCTGGATGCCCACGAGGTTCTCGCTCGTGACATTGCCGTCGATGAGCACGAAGTTCGCGTTGCTCTCGACACGGATGCCGATGCCCACATTCGCCGCGGTGTGGCCGCTGACGGCGTTGCCCCGCACGACCGAGTTGTCGGCGTCGCTGGTGATGATCACGCCGTGGGAGCTGTTGCTCTCGACGGTGCAGTCGGCGACCGTGACGGGATGCGAGCTGAACGCGCGGACGCCATCGCCCCCGTTGGTGCGCGAGTGGGAGCCGACCACCGCGCCGCCCCGCATGTAGAAGCCGTGCGACCCGTTGTCCACGGCGGAGCACTGCACGAGGCGGCCCCTGACGTTGCCCCAGAATCCCTGCTCGCCGTTCTCGTTCGCGGCACAGCTCGTCGCGAGCCAGGCCCCGTTGTTGGTGTCGTAGAACCCGGCGTCGCCGTTGTTGGAGGCGATGCAGTTCAGCGCGATCGAGGGCTCGTTCGACGCGACGAATCCATCGGTGAGATTGGAGATGGCGGTGCATCCGGTGAGGTTCGACGGCGCGTTGATGAAGAAGCCGCTGAGGTCGTTGCTGCTGGACAGGCAGTTCTCGAACGATCCGTTGCCGTTGAAGCCGGCGCCGCCGTTGTCGGAGGCGGTGCAGCCGGACGCGGTCATCCGGCCCACGAAGCCGTGGATGCCGTTCTGACGGGCGTTGCAGTCGCGAAACACCGTGCCGTTGCTGGCGTTGAATCCGTCGCCGGCGCACTCGACGACGGTGACGCGCTCGACCACGCCGCCGAAACCGGCGACGAGCCCGTCCGCGCCGGTGCTGTCGATCCGCATGTCATGCACGATCGCGCCTTCGCTGTCGAAGAGTTGGACGCCCGGCCCCGAGACATTGGTCACCACGCCGTTGCCGACCGAGATGTTCTTTCTCGTCGATCCGGCCGCGATGGCGGCGATCCCCTCGAAGGTGCCGTTCTGGATCCCTCGGACCGTGAAGCCGCCGAGGTCGAGCGTGACATCGTCGCTGGCGATCTCGATGCCGCGCTTCCCCAGCGTCACATTGACATGGTCGGTCAGATAATACGAGCCGGGCTGCGCGATGCGGTAGACGCTGTCGGCGTCGCCGGGCGTCGTGAGCGGGCCGATGGGGATGCGCGGCTCGATCTCGTCGAGCGTCTTCATGGTCGCCGACGGGGCCCCGGGGGGCGTGAGGCTGCCGGCGAATGCCGCGCCGGTGAGTGAGGCGGCGAGGATCGTGCTGACAATGGTGGAACGCATGGCTTGGTCTCCTGAAAGCGGTGCTCAGGAGGCAATGCGGAAAGCGCGCCCGAAGGGGGCAAAGAGAGTGGCTGCGTCAGCCGGCGCCCAGTTCAGCGGGCCAGATTGTCCATCGCGTCGGCGTTGCCCGCGGTGATGCGAACCGGCCCCAGGTCCACGCTCGCCGTGACGGCAAATGGGGTCGCCGCCCCGGTGACGATGTTCGCCGCGACGACCGTGCCGGTCGACGGCACCCCGTCGGCCCGGATGCCGACCGTCCCCCCGATCACCCGATTGCCGAAGACGAGGTTCCGCTGGCCGTTGACCCCGATGCCCGCCGCCGAGCCGCCCTGATCGATGACGGTGCACCGCTCGATGTGGTTGTCGCCATCGACAAGGCCGAAGCCCGAGAAGATGTTTCGCTCGGCGAGGCAGTCGAGCACGGTCGTCCCGCCGTTGACCGACTCGAGGCCGTTGCTGCCGTTGTCGTTGAAGGCCGACCCGGTGACCAACGCGTTGCCGGTGACGCTCGCGCCGTCGTCGCCGTTGCGGTAGGCCGTGCAGCCCTGCATGCGCACCTCGCTCGCGCCGGCGAAGCCGTCGACCCCGTTGTCGCGCGCCGTGCAGTTGATGAAGGCCGTCGCATCGGCGCCGATGAAGCCATCGCCCGTGTTGTTGCTGGCGATGCAGGACTCGAATCGCGAGCCGACGCCCTCGGAGACGAGGCCATCGGCGCTGCCGGTCGCGACGCACTCGCGCACCACCGCGTTGCCGCCGACGACGACCCCGGCCACGAGATTGTCCGACGCCACGACGCCGGTCACGATTGCGGAGCCGCGCACGCGGACGCCTTCGGCGCTGTTGGCCACGGCGCTGACGTTGCGGATCGTCGCCCGATCGAGCGCCCGCACGCCGCTGCGCCCATTCTGCGAGGCGACGAACTGCTCGACGATGCACGAGTCGGCGAGGGACGCATCGACGCCGTCGTCCCCCCACCCGCGCGCTGACCCGTTTCGGATGACCACGTTGATCGCGCCCGCCTGCGTCACCCGCACGCCGGACTGCGAGCGCCCGCCGACAACGATCCCGATGAGTTCATAGCCCGAAAGGTCGAGCGTCACACCGCTCGCGGCGATCTCCACGCCGCTGAGCCGATCGGCGCCGGCCACATTGCCGGTGAGGTAGTACGACCCCGACTGCGTGATCTTGTAGACGCTGTCGGCGTCGCCGGGCGTTGTGAGCGGGCCCACGGGAATCCGCGGCTCTACCTCATCCAGTGTCTTCATCGTCGGCGCCGGAGGCCCGGGCGGGTTCAGGTCGCCCGCAACTGCGGGAGCGGCAAAGGACAACGCAACGAACGCGACGCGAGCGTGGGCGAACAGACGCATGGCGGGTCTCCCCTCTGGAGCAGGCGGCCGGACACCTGTACAACGACAGCCGGCGCCGGCGCGCCCGCATGAATCACGGCGATTGTCGCGAACCCACTGCGCAATCGGAGCGCGAAACCCCGAACGGTGCGCGATTACTGGGCGAATCCCTGGGCCGCGAGGTACTCGCGCATCTCGCGGTTCCAGTCGCTCGCGACCGCGCGGATGATCGTGCCGTGCGTTGCGCCCTCGACGAGACGGATGTAGCCGGGGCCGTCCATCTGTGCGCGCAGCGGATCGGTCTTCTGCTTCAGCAGTTCGACGGCGCGGTTGAGGTAGAACGAATCGTTTGTGCCGCAGACGAGGCGGATGTTGCTCGTGAGCACCGGTCCGTAGGCGGCCCAGTCCTCGGTGACCATGCGCGTGATGTCGAAACGCTTCCAGTGCTCGACCACGGCGTGATCGATCCTGCCGGTGCGCGCATCGAACATCGGCGCGGGCAGGCCGGTCTCCTCGTCGCGCGGGCCGAACATCGCCTCCCAGGTGTCCCACTGCTGGCCGGAGTCGCCGTCGGGCGAGACGGCCCGCTCCATGAGGCCCTCCTGGCGCACGGTCATTGCGACCGTCTCGCCGCCGTCGTCGTCGAACTGCCGGTACGAGGGCGTGTCGCGTCCGTCGTGGGCGTACATCGAGGCGTCCGCGTAGATGTTGGTCAGCTGGAAGGCGTGGAAATCGACAGGGTCCGGCGCGCTCGACCAGCAGGCGCCGAAGGTGTCAGCCTCGGTCAGCCCGAGCCACAGGCTCGACCAGCCGCCCGACGAATGCCCGGTGACGATGCGCGCCTCGGGCGACGGCGCCAGGTGGAAGCGCCGCTCGAGTTCGGGGATGAACTCCTTGACGAGCGCACGGGCGCGCGGGCCGTGGTTGGGGGAGTCCATGAACCCGTGGTGCCCGTAGGGGCTGGCGGGGTCGAGCACGATGTAGACGGCGTTGGGTGTCTCGGGGTCGGCTTCGAGCATGCGCGCGTAGCGCATTGCGCCCCGGTGGTCGCCGCCGAAGCCGGGGATCACATACACGGCAGGGAAGACCTCGCGCGTCCCGACGCCGTAGGCCTCCGCGGCGCTGGCCGGCAGCGCGACGCCCGCGCGGTGGAACACATCGCGCCCATAGTGCGCGCTGAGCATCTCACTGCGGAAGGTCACCCACTTGAGCGACTCGCTGTCCTCCGGCATCGGGCGGGGCTCGGTCACACCGGTGAGGCGGACCTCAATGAGGTCGGGCTCATCGGGGGTCAGGTCCATCTCGACTACGTCACTGACCAGGTTGCCCGGCGCATCGGTCAGCGACGGGCTGGTGTTGTCGCGATCGAGCACGGCGCGGATGCGCGCCCGGCCGCCGATAGCGCGGAAGTCGAGCGGGAAAGTTGTCATGAAGGTGGTGTCGATGTCGAAGGGCACGCCCGTGCGAAGGTCCTCCACGAGCGCCGAGGCGATGGGCTGCGGCTCGCTGAAGAACGGGCCGTTCAGCGGGTCCGTGCGCTCCCAGCGCTCCCCCTGCTCCGTGATGAAGAACAGCACGAGACGCCCGGTGACCGGCGCATCGACCAGACCGTCGGCGATCAGCACGCGCACGGTGTCGGCGCGCGCGATCGGGGCGAGCGAGAGGATCAGGAGACAGACGAGCGTTCGGATGCGCATGCGTGCAGTGCTCCGCCGGGCGGGCCGGCGTCAGGCGTTGGAAACCTCGATGAGTCGGTCAAGCGTGCGCGTCGCCGCGCCGGAGGCGATCGCCTCGCGCGCCCGGGCGAGCGCGTTGGGAAAGTCGTTCTCGACGCCCGCGACGCCCGCGACGACCAGCGCCGCCGCGGCGTTGAGAGCGACGATGTCGGTCACCGGACCCGCCTCGCCGGCGAGCGCATCGCGGACGAGGCGCGCGCCGTCGTCGAGCGAGACGGCGCGCAGGTCGTCGAGCGCTGTGCGCGCAAGCCCGAGTGTGTCCGGATCGATATGCCCGAGATCGATCGCGCCGTCGCGAACAATCGCGCGCCTGGTGCGGTTGGTGGTGGTGATCTCATCAAGCCCGTCGAGGCCGTGGACGACCATCGCGTGCTCGGCGCCGCGGATGCGCAGCGCCTCGGCCATCGGCTCGACCAGCGACGCGTCGTAGACGCCGATCAGCTGGCGCGTGGCGCCGGCCGGATTCGTGAGCGGGCCGAGCAGGTTGAAGATCGTCGGGAACGCCAGCGCCTTGCGCGGGCCCGCGGCGTGGCGCATCGCGGGATGGTGATGGATTGCAAAGCAGAAGCAGACGCCCGCCTCCTCGAGGCATCGCGCCTGGGTCGCCGGCGACGCGTCCACCTTCACGCCCAGCGCCTGGAGCACCTCCGCCGACCCGCGCCCGGTGCGTGAGCGGTTGCCGTGCTTGGCGACGCGCACACCGCGGCTGAACCCCGCCGCCGCGGCGACGATGGCGCTGGCCGTCGAGATGTTGAAGGTCTTCGGCGCCCCGCCGGTGCCGCAGGTGTCGATGAGCCGGATGTCGGCGGTCGGCTCGTAGGGCACGCGCTCGACATGGCGTCGCATGACGCGCGCACCGCCGACGATCTCCTCGACCGCCGCCCCCCGGCGCTGGATCAGGGCCAGCAGGGCGCCGACCTGTGCGGGCTCGGCCTCGCCGGTGAGGATGGACTCGAAGACCGCCTCGGCGCGTGTCGCGTCGAGCGTTCCCCCCGAAACCAGCGTCGCAAGGGCCTCCTGCATGGCGGAAGGGTATCGCGACCGGGCACAGCCGGGGGGATGCCCCTGGGGAGGGGCGGATTGGCCCGAAATGCCACCCGCGCGCGGCCGAACTACCATGTGGGGCCCGCACGACGGCTCTGACGCCCGTGCGGCCAGAGAGGGGAGGGCCGGTCGCCCCGCGATCGGCCCGAGGTATTCCGGACCCGAACCAGACGCAGACGGAGCATTCCATGTTCAGACGGATCGTGATGTGCATCAGCGTGACGGCGGCCCTCGCCACCCAGGCGTGGGCCCAGCTGCCGGCCGTGATGCGCCATGTCCCGCAGGACGCGATGGCGACCATCGTCATCCCCAGCATCGACCAGCTCGACCGCAATGTCGCGGCCGTGACGGCGGCGCTGGAGATCCCCGCGGCCGCCAGCCCCAAGCAGATGCTCGCCATGATGGGCATGCGCGAGGGCATCGACTTCACCCGCCCGGTGGCGATCGTCATCGGCGCTGATGTCGTTGAAATGGGCGACGACGTCGTCGCGCTGCTCGTGCCGACGACCGACTACGCGACCATGATCGGCCAGTTCCAGCCCGAGAAGCAGAACGGGCTCGACGCCTTCGCGATGAACGGCTCGCCGGCGTTCGCCAAGGCGCTGGACGGCGGATACGCGCTCGTCGCCCAGTCCGCGGACTTCGCGACCAACTACGCCGGCGGCATGAACGCCGAAGCGCTCGCGCAGCAGATCGGCGCCGCCGGCCTGGCCGTCGCCGCCAAGAGCGACATCGACCTTGTGCCGAACATGCCCATGCTCGCCGAGCTCGGGCGCATGGCGCTCGGCGAGGCGCGCATGCAGATGGCCGAGCAGGCCCCGATGATGGCCGCGATGTCCGGGCAGGACCCCGAGGCGTTGATGCAGCAGATGGAGATGAGCTTCGACTTCGCCGAGCAGTTCCTCGATGAAGCCGGCGGCGCGGTGGTCGGCGTCAGCGCCGGCGCGCTGGGCGTCTCCTTCGACATGGCCACGGCCTTCAAGGACGGCACCGAGATGGCCGGCTGGTTCAACGCGCCCGGTGATTCGGGCAGCCTGATGAACCGCATGCCGAACAAGCCCTTCCTCTTTGCCGGCGCAGCGGACCTGACCGGCCCCGGCCTGCGGTCGCTGATGACCAAGTACGCCGACGTCATCAAGGGCGCGCCGGTCGGCATGCCCGGCCTCGAAGGCGTCGATGTGCCTGCGGCGCTCGAGAACATCAACGGGTACGCGTTCAGCGCCTACCAGAACCCCGCCGGCCTCATGGGCGGCCTCTTCGCCGGCGCGATGATCTATGTCGACGCCAAGGACCCCGCCGCGATGCGCGCCCTCGCCCGCGACACGATCAACAAGGTCGGCGCGGTCGAAGGCTCCCCCGTGACGACGCGCTTCAGCGAGGGCGCGGTCGATGTCAACGGCAAGGCCGTCGACTCCTGGGGCATGACCATGCAGCCCGACCCGAACAACCCCATGGCCGGGCAGGCCATGATGATGATGTTCGGCCCCGGCGGCGGCCCCGGCGGCCTGCTGGCCACCACCGACTCGGGCCTCTTCGTCACCTACTCGCAGAACCCGCAGACGCTCGGCGAAGCGCTGTCGCTCAACGCCGCGAACTCGCTCGCGGGCAACCAGCTGCTCGCGCAGGTGGCGGCCAACCTCCCTGAGCCGCGCACGGCCGAGATGTACTACGGCGTGCAGTCGATCCTCGAGCAGGTTGCGCCCTTTCTGGCCATGTTCCTCGGCCCGGTGGACCTGATGCCCGACCAGCCGCTCCCGCCGATCGGCATGGGCATGAGCACCGGCGCCGGCGCCTTCCACGCGGGCGTCTTCGTCCCGATGCCCGTCATCCAGACCGGCGTGCAGGGCGCAATGCAGATCCAGGCCATGCAGCAGCAGATGGACCAGGGCGGCGACGACCAGCCCCCCTTCTGATCCGCACGATGACCGAGAAGACTCGATCCGATCCAGCGGCCCCTGCCACCGAGGCCGGGGCCGCTGTCATTTCGACCTGGCGCATGGCGCACGGTCGCTCGCTCTCGCTCGATGCGCCGCGGATCATCGCGATCCTCAACGTGACGCCGGACTCGTTCTCAGACGGGGGCGAGATCGCGGGCCCCGACGGCGCGCTGCGCCGGGCCGAGGCGGCGCTCGATGACGGTGCGCACATGCTCGATGTCGGGGGCGAATCGACGCGCCCTGGCGCTGCGCGCATCGACGCCGCGGAACAGATCCGGCGCGTCGTCCCGGCGATCGAGGCGATCCGGCGCGCCGGCCTCGACTGCCCGATCAGTGTCGACACCACCCTCGCCCCCGTCGCGCGCGCCGCGATCGACGCCGGCGCCGACTGCGTGAACGATGTCTCCGGCGCGCGCGAGGACGACGCGATGCTCGCCCTCGGCGCGGAGCGCGCCTGCGGGATCGTCCTCATGCATCGCCTGCGACCGCCCGGGGACGACCGCTACTCCGACCGCTACGCCGACGATGCCCCCGACTACGACGCCGGCGGCGGTGTCGTGGCCGTCGTGCGCGCGTTCCTGCGCGAGCGGGCGCAGGCGGCGCTCGAGGCCGGCGTTGCGCACGACGCGATCGTCGTCGACCCCGGCCTCGGCTTCGGCAAGACGGTGGCGCAGAACCTCGCCCTGATCCGGGCGGCGCCCTCGTTCCTGGCCGACGGGCTGCCGGTCCTCTCAGCCGCCAGCCGCAAGAGTTTCATCGGACGACTCAGCGGCGTGGAGCCCCCCGCCGAGCGCGTGGCCGGATCGATGGCGATCAGCGTCGCCCAACTCCTCGTCGGGGTTCGCCTGTTCCGGGTCCACGATGTCCGCCAGCACGCCGAGGCCCTGCGCGTGGCGTGGGGGCTGGTGGAAGCAGCAGGAATCGGGCCCGGTTGATCCGGCGCGTCGAAGCGAACTACAGTCTCCACCCGCGCCACGCCGGCGCGCCGACCTGAGGAGATCCCCATGGCGAGCGAGAATGTGCTGGAGTTCACGGACGCCAACTTCGAGTCCGAGGTCCTCCAGAGCGAGCAGCCCGTCCTCGTGGACTTCTGGGCCGAGTGGTGCATGCCCTGCCGCATGCTCGCCCCCACCATCGACGAGCTCGCCGGCGAGTTCGAGGGATCCGCGAAGATCGGGAAGGTCGACACCGACTCGAACCGCGAGGTCAGCATCAAGTACGGCATCAGCGCCATCCCCACCGTGCTGCTCTTCCACGGCGGCGAGGTGAAGAAGAAGTTCGTCGGCCTCACCAAGAAGGCGGACT